>CAYYSY010000173.1:0-19191 GCA_964474355.1 uncultured Spirochaetaceae bacterium
CCTCGCTCTTGCCGCAGCGCGGGATCGGGTATTCCTTGTAGAACTCGTCGATCGTATCCATGCTGGCCGGATTGCCCATGATCGTGTCGACGCCGCCGGGATGTAGTGAGTTGACCCGGACGCCGTGGTGCCCGAACTCGAGCGCCGCGACCTTGGTCATGCCGCGAATCGCCCACTTGGTCGCGGCGTAGGCGAGGATGCCGTTCTTGGCCTGGAGCCCGTCGATCGACGACACGTTCACGATCGCACCGCCACCGCCTTCCTTCATGACGGGGAAGGCAGCCTGCATACCGAGGAAGCAGCCGAGCTGGTTGATCTCGACCACGCGCATGTAGTCCTCGACGCTGTGGTCGACGATCGACGCGAAGTGCATCACGGCGGCGTTGTTCACGAGTACGTTCAACGTGCCGTAAGCGGCGGCCGCATCGAGTGCGACCTTCCAGCTCTCGGGCTGGCGCACGTCCATCGAAACGAAGCTGCAGGCGTCGCCGATGTCGGCGGCGACTGCGCGGCCCTCGTCCTCGAGGACGTCGCCGATCACCACCTTCGCACCCTCGTCGCAAAAGAGGCGCGCCTCGGCCTCGCCCTGTCCGCGGGCGCCGCCCGTGATGATCGCCACCTTGCCGTCGAGTCTGCCCATCGCCTGGCTCTCCTGGTCTCGCGCCGCTCTCGGTCTGCTTGCGTTCTGCGCTCGGGCGCGGGTCGCGCCCGACGCTGCGGGGGCGATATCGTACCGCCATGGACACCCTGGCGCTCCGCGTGAGCCACAGATCACCCGAGCCCGTCGACTTCGAAGTGCCGACCGGCTTCGTCGAGCTGCAGCACGAACGCTCCCACGGCGTGTTGCTGACTCCGGAAGAGATCGATCCCGACGTCCAGTACCCGCTCGTCACCGTGCTCCACGGCGCCGGCCGCATGGAAGAGGCGTTCGTGAAGATGTGCCGGCGCATTCCGGAAGAGCGGCAGATGCTCGTGTTCATTCCGGTGTCGTTGGAGCCGACGTGGGATCTCATCGTGCGCGACGGCACCCGCCCCGACATCGACTTCCTCGAGTACGCATTCGACCTCATCTACAGACGCTTTCCGGTGGCCGAGCACAAGCAGGCGCTGCTCGGCTTCTCCGACGGAGCGAGCTATGGGCTCTCGCTCGGCCTGTCGAACCCGGCGCTCTTCGACGCGCTGATGTCGTGGGCCGCGGGCTTCGTCGCGGTCGATGGCGCCATCGTCACCGACGAGGATCCCAAGCAGCGGATCTATCTCGAGTACGGGACGCACGATGAGCTGTTCCCGTTCGAGCAGGTGGCGTTGCCGATGAGGCAGAGCCTCGAGGCCGCCGGGCACGACGTCACGTTCAGCGTCGACGAAGGCGGCCGGCACTGGCCGTCGGGCACGTTCCTGCCCGAGGCGCTCCAGTGGTGGTTGGGGGATCCGCCGCGTCGGCTTGCGTAGTTGGGTGCCGGGGCCGGGGCGGGTGGGGGGCACCGTGCTCAGACATTCTCGCCGCAGGGTTCGCTTTCGCTTCCCGCGCCGTGCTCGCGTGCGGCTGCGAACTGCGCGCGGTACCCCCACCCGCCCCGACCCAGTGACCGGGTGCTTCGCGCCTTCGTGGCGGGGGTGTTTGGTGGTGAGGGGTGGGGTGCCGGGGCCGGGTGCTTTGCGCCTTAGTGGCGGGGGTGGAGTCGTCGTCGGGGCTAGAGGGGCTCTCGGCAGAGGATGAACGTGCCGATCACCTGCTTCTCGCGCTTGTGGGCCTGGCCGATCGACACGTGGGCGGAGACCCGCCGCATGTAGTCCCGAGTCTGGTGGTAGACGAGGCGTTGGAGGCCCTGGTGGTTCGGCTTGACCGCGGGCCAGCCGGGGGCCACGTCTGCATCGGGGACGAGGTAGTAGTCGACGACGATGGCGCCGCGCGCGTCGCCCGGGTCGGTCTCGTGGGCGACGAAGTAGCCGGGGCCGACGAGCTTGCGTGTCGGGCCCTCGTTGTACCCGAAGAGCCGCTTCTCGTCGCCGCGCGGGCGACACCATCGCTTCTCGAAGAGCTTGAAGGCGGGCAGGCTGTTGCGGCCGTAGTGAACGACCTCGCGCAGCTCCTCGACACCGGCGGGCACGAAGAAGGCGAAGTCGACGGGCGGGCCCGCCTCGGCTGCTTCGAAGAGCCTTCGCTGATCGGCTCCGCCGAGCGACTGGACCTCATTGCGCCGCGTGTCGTGATCGAGGCCGTCGAGCCAGGCCGCGATCTCGTCGATGGGAGCGCTCGCCCGCACGAATGACTGGAGTGACATCGCCTTCCCTCCCCGGTGCGCGCCGTACAGGTGTCGGCGTCTGCCCAGCATACTCGAAGCGGGGAGGGCGAAGTGGAGTGTCACCCCGGCGACCTGGAGCGGCGCCTCCCGCGGCTCAAGGGCCGTTGAAGAACGGGTCGTCGGCCTCTTCGCGCTCGGCGAAGCGGTGGTGGCCGCCGCCGGCATGCTTGGCCGCGTACATGGCGGCGTCGCCCGCTTCGTGCAGCTCCTCGACGGTGTCGCCATCGTCGGGGTAGAGAGCGACGCCGATGCTCGCCGAGATGCTCGAGACGAGCCCTGGTCCGACCTCGACCTTGCCCGAGAGCTCGGACTGGAGCCGCTCGGCAAAGGTCCCGGCATCGTCGCGCGAGTCGAGAAGCTCGACGAGGACGGCGAACTCGTCTCCGCCGAGCCGGGCCACGGCGTCCGTGATGCGAAGGAAGCGGCGGAGCCGGCCCCCCACGGTCTGCAGCATCCGATCGCCCGCAGGATGCCCGAACCGGTCGTTCACCCGCTTGAAGTCGTCGAGGTCGATGATGAAGAGGCCGACCTTCTGCTTGGTGCGATCGGCGCGGCGCAGCGCGGTCTCCTGCAGCTCCATGAAGAGCCGTCGGTTCGGCAGCTGGGTCAGGATGTCGTGACCGGCCTGATATCGGAACTTCGTGCGCTCGAGCGCGATCGTGCGCCGAAGGCTCGCATTGATCGTCTCGTACGCTCCGACTACGGCCGATGCGCCGATGCACGCGATGCTCAGGTTGATCAACGCGGTCGCGCGGTAGGTCGCGGGGTCCATGGCAGGAAAGTCTGCGATACCCGACTCCTGCAGGAAGAACAGCGAGGCGGTCGTCCCGATCACGGCGCCGCTCCACGCGGTGCAGGCGCGGCGGCCGCAGAGGAGCCCGGCGACGATCGGCGTCATGACCCAGAGCGCGAGCACCGACGACTCGATGCCGCCGAGCATCAGCGCAGAGACCGTCATGGTCGCGAAGACGGTGGCGACGGACGTCTGGGCCGCGAGCTCGTAGGCCGCTGCGAATCGGACGGCCGCGAGGGCGAAGGTCAGCCCCACCGCGAGGCCGGGCATGACGACCAGCGCCGCGTCACGACTCACCTCCGGCATGTCGAGCGTGGTGGCCATGATGACGCCGACGCCCGCGGAGAGAACGAGGAAGATCAGGCTGAACGTCACCACCAGCTCGGCGCGCAGCCGATCGAGCTCGCTCGCGATCGGCGTTGCGGGCAGGAACCAGTCGACGGCGGCGCGGCCCAGCCCGAACATGCGTTCGGTGAGTCGACCGAGGGGTGTCTGCTCGGACGAAGATCCGTCGCCGCCGCTCGCGACGTCCTGATCATGCTGATCTTCGAACATGAAGCATGCATCGACGGCGCCGAGGTGGCTCTTGAGCCGCCTGAGGGCTCTGCGCGTCCACAGGGCTTCCTCTGGCGAGGTGACACCGGGGAGATGTCGACTGGGAGGCGAAGTCGTGAAGTGGGGCTGCAGGATTCCGTTCGCACCGGAACGACTCTGACCCGCTTCAGAACGCGTAGTTCAGGGACACCCGCAGCGAGTGATAGTCCTGAGCGCCCGCATACGTGAGCCCGAACGAGGACCGGTCTCGGACCGCGCCGCTTCCCATGGTCCGGGTCGTGCCGAAGTGCACGCCGACCTCGTTGTAGTGGTCGACGTACACGTCGGAGCCCAGCACCCAGTTGTCGCTGAACATCAGCCGCGTGAAGAGAGGGTTGCCGCGGAGGCGGCCGGGCAGGGGGTGCTCGACCTCGAAGCCGTTGCGTACGAGGTAGTTGGTGATCGCATAGGTGAGCTCGTATCCGAACCACTCGATCCCGTCGATGCTCGACGACGCGGTGAAGGCATTGCCCATGCGCAGGGTCGCGTCGCCCAGCTGCCACTGCATGTGGCTCGTGACGCCCGTCGAGTAGAGCACCGCGAGACCGCCGAGCTGGACCGATCCCGCGATCCCGACGCGGCCCTCGGTCAGGACGTTCCACCACGGCATCGCTCGGATCAGCATCCCCACGCCGGCGTGTGCGGTGACGGTGTGGGCCTCCCCCTCGGTCTGCGTGTACGCGATCGGTAGGTCGAACGTGAATGCGAGCCTCGGCTCCTTCAGGTTCAGCGTGTAGTCGAACGCGAGGTCGACCATGAAGCCATTCCAGTCGCCGCCCCAGAATGGCGAGTAGTCGGTGCGGAGCTCGAAGACGTCCTTTCCGGTCCAGACCTTGCCGTTCTCGTCGGGCTCGAACTCGTCGTCGGGGCGGAACGAGGTGCGCATCGCGACGTCGTATGGGCTCTGCATCATGCGTGTCTGGAGGCTGAACGGGTTGCCGGCGACCGGATCCACCGCAGAGTCGGCGACGAAGGCCTGGAAGAGACTGGTCACCGCTTCCGCCGGCGATGTCGGGGTATCGACCCCACCCTTCAGCCATTCCTGGAACTGAGCCAGCGACGCGTCGCGATCGCCCTCGTCGAAGGAGATGTCGATTCCCGCAGCCTGGACCAGGAAGAAGAAGGCTGTCTCGTCCTGCCGAAAGCCGGCGACGGCGGCGACACCACGAAGGTCGAGGTTGGCGAGGACCGGCGTGCTCAGCGGGTCGTATCCCCCCCCGGTCAGGTCGTCCAGAAACTGCGAAGAGAAGAGGTTGTCGACGTTGATCAGGCTGTTTGTGCCAGCTCGGTTGTCGGTCGTAGCGCCGATCGCGTAGCGCGCTCGAAACAGGTTGTCGCCGATGTCGGCCGATGTCGACGCGGGTCCGAGGCCGAAGGAGGCGACCAGGCCGACCGCGCAGAGGAGGGCGCGCAGCAACCCGCCGATGGCTCGTGCACGATCGTGATGGACGACGGACATCGTTGTCGAGCTCGGCCTTCGGGGAACGCGTGGGAGAGACAGACCGCAGGGTGCCGGACACCCACCTCGACGGCAAGGAATGGGAGCCGACGTCGATCGGGCAAGGGTCCGAATGGGCGCGCGCGCGATGAATTCCGCTGGCCTTCTCATGCCTGCGCCCACGTGGTCTTCACCGGGGTCTCGCGCTCAGCGCGAGCTCGGCGAGTGTGTGCACCGCCATGACCAGTCGGCTACCGAACCACGAGAAGGCCTCTCCGTCGACGAGCCGGATCTCTGCCTCGGGAAGCAGCTCGGCGAGCTCGGGCACGTGCTTCTCGGTGAAGGGGAACGGCTCTGAAGAGAGGAGGACGAGATCGGGTGCCGCCGCCCGGAGCGCCTCATCGGTCAGCTCCGGGTAGCGCTCCAGCCCGCCCTCGGCGAGCACGTTCGTGAAGCCGCAGCGCCGGAGCAGGTCGTCGATGAAGGTCGATGCACCGACTCCCATCCATGGGCGGCGCCAGATCAGGTAGACGGCCCGTCGGCCACCGGCAGCGGGGAGGGATGCGAAGCCGCTCTCGATCTGCCGTCGCAGCGCCCCGGCACGGTCGGACGCGCCGACGAGGTCTCCCACCGCGCCGATCATCTCGAGCGCATCGTCGAGCGTCTGCACGTCGCTCAGCCAGACCGGGTACCGGCACGCGAGGGCCTCGATCTGCGCCCGCTCGTTCTCCTCCTTGTTGCCGATCACGAGATCGGGCGCGAGCGCGTCGATGCGCTCTTCGTGGAGCTGCTTCGTGCCCCCCACGCGAGGCACGTTCGCGAGAGCCTCGGCCGGGTGCACGCAGAAGCGCGTCGCGCCGACGACGCGGTCGCCGGCGCCGAGATCGAAGAGCAGCTCGGTCTGCGAGGGGACGAGCGAGACGATGCGCTGCGGGCGAGCGGGCACGTCGACCTCGCGGCCCATCTGGTCGCGCACGCGGCGCACCGCCGCCACGGAGCTCATGCCCCGATCGGCACCTCGCCCATGGCCGTCGTGCGGTGCATGTGCCGGCGCTTGCCGCGGTAGTCGTTCAGTGCATAGTGCTGGGTGAAGCGGTTGTCCCAGATCGCGAGCGAGTGCTTTCGCCAGCGGAAGCGGCAGGTGAAGGGCTCGCGCAGGGCGTGCTCGTGCAGCTCCTTCAGCAGCAGGTCGGCCTCGGCCTGCTCCATGCCGTCGATGCCTACCGTGTAGACGGGGTTCACGAAGAGGCCCTTGCGGCCGGTCTCGGGCTGGACGCGCACGATGGGGTGGGAGCGGATGACCTCCGCCTCCTCGGTGTTGGTCACGCTCATGTTCTCGAGCAGGTCCTGCAGCGCCTGCATCTTCGGCGAGTACGCGCGCACGCCCGAGTGCAGGCCGCGCAGGCCCTCGATGCGCTGCTTCATCGCGTCGGGCAGCTCCTCGTAGGCGAGGATCATGTTGGCCCAGAGCGTGTCGCCGCCGAAGTCGGGGACCTCCTTGGCGTGCAGGCACGTCACGAGCGGCGGCCGCTCCTGGAAGCTGTAGTCGGAGTGCCAGGCGCCGCCGAAGACGAAGCCGCTCTTCTCCTCGGGCTCCTTGCGCACGTCGATCACGCCGGGATGATCGGGGAGCGTCTCGATGAAGGGCGTCTCGCCCGGCGGCCCGAAGCGTCGGGTGAAGGCGAGCTGCTCTTCGGGCCCGATCGGCTGGTCGTGGAAGAACAGCACGAGGTGCTCCATGAGCGCGTCGTGCACCGCCTCGAAGGTCTCGTCAGCGAGGGGACGGGAGAGGTCGACACCCTCGACCTCGGCCCCCAGGGAGCCCGCGACGGGTCGAATCTCGATGGGTGAGTGCGCCATGCGGACGTGTTCCTCTCTTCTTGTCTTGCTTCTCTTGCTTTTTCTTCTACTTGCCGGTCGGCTGCGCATTCCACACGGGAGGGCCTGCTCCGAGGTGCGTCGGGTCACGCGCTCATGATGGAGGCGCGCCGAACCGAATCGTGGGATGATAGCCGCACGGGTCCGCCTGCGGCGGCGCGACCGGATACCGTCGCCGACCGCGTGGGGGACGAAAAGATCAGCACGCAGACGAGCATCGGCGCAGCCATGCGCCCGCGTCCCGCGCCGGGTGCGGACGACCCGACTCGACGTACGCGTCGGCGTACGGCCCTCGGCCGCGTGGCCGCCTCGCTCGCCGCATGTCTCCTCGCCCCCGCGGCGGCAGCCCAGGCGCCGATCGCCTGCTTCGAAGAGGGGACCGACCCGGTCGAGGTGGAGCGCACGATGGCGAGCGCGATGGCCGCTCGGAGCGCCGATCCGCAGCCCGCGATCGGCGTGAGCGGGCGCTGGGACTCCACGGCGCTCAGCGGATCGACTGGCGTCGAGGGAGACCCCGTCATCGTCACCTGGGGCATCGCTCGCGAGAGCGCCGTGCCTGGCGAGACCACCGTGATCGCCGCTGCCTTCCCGGCTACCGAGACGACGGGGGAGAGCGAGCTTCAGGCCGTCTTCGATGGCTGGTTCGGCGATCGCGCCACGTGGATCGCGCTCGTCCAGGACGCCTTCGACTCCTGGACCGACATCACGGGCATCGAGTTCGTCTACGAGCCCAACGACGACGGGCGCGTCATTCCCACGAGTGGCGCTGCGGGCGCCGGCATCTGGGGCACGCGTGCGGACATCCGGATCGGGGGCCACTTCATCGACGGCGCCGGCGGCATCGTCGCATACGCGAGGCCCCCCGACGACGGCGACATCGTGCTCGACACCGGCGACCAGTCCTTCTTCAGGAACTCGTTCGACAACCACGTCCGATTTCGCAACACGGTCGCGCACGAGATCGGCCATGCGATGGGGCTGGAGCACGTCTGCCCGGCGGGCGTGAAGACGAAGCTGATGGAGCCCAGCATCGTCCCGGACTTCGACGGTCCCCAGCTCGACGATCTGGTCGCGATGCAGGACGAGTACGGCGACTACGGCGAGAACGACGACGACGACGTGGACGCCTTCGACTCGGGCGCGGGGGCGGGTGGTACCTACGCAGCGCTCGACGTCAGCATCGACGGGCCATCGGACGAGGACTGGGTCGTGATTCCGCCCGAGCCCGGCCTCACGGTCAACGTGGGCGTGCAGCCCTATGGCCAGAGCTACCTGTTCGCTCAGTCGATCCTGGGCTCGTGCGCTGGCACCACGCCCGTGCTCGTCGACACGCTCGTCGCGCAGGACCTCGCGGTGCAGGTCGTCGCGGCCGACGGCACGACCGAGATCGCCTTCGCGGACGCGGCCGGCGCGGGGCTGGGCGAGACGCTCGCGGGCGTCGTCGTATCCAGCGGCGGCTTCGTGCGGGTCGTCGGTGACGGGGCCGCGGCGCCCCAGCTCTACGATCTCAGCGTGCAGCTCGTGCCCGAGCCGGCGGCGGCGCCCACGGCAGTCGCGGCGCTCACCACGCTGGCGCTGCTCGCGAGGCGCCGGTCACGACGCCTTCGCGGGTAGGCCGGTCCGCCGCTCCCGGCTGACTCGGCTCACTCCCCCAGGCGCCCCTTCAAGTCGATCTGATATTTGCTCGGCATCGAGCCGGCGGAGGCGCCGTCCGTCGCCTCGGCGTCGGGATGCTTCTGGTGCCAGAGCGCCCACCAGCCCCGCGCCTCGCGCTGGCCCCAGCTGCCTTCGAGCTGCACGCCTTCGAGCAGCTCGACGAGCTCGCCCGCGTCGCGCGGCCGGTCCTCGACGTCCTTCGCGAGGCAGCGCAGCACGATCGACTCGAGGGCCGCGTCGACGGGCTCGCCCCGGAGCGAGGCGATCGGCTCGGGCGCGTCGTTCATGTGCTTCGCGAGCACGTCGACCAGCGAGTCGCCGGGAAACACGTGCCGCCCCGCCAGCATGTAGTACGCGATCGCGCCGAGCTGGTAGACGTCGCTTCGCACCGTGATCTTCTCGGGCGACTCGACGGCCTCGGGCGACATGTAGAGCGGCGTGCCGGTCAGCGACGCCTCGCTGGTCAGCGCCATGTCCTGGCTCTGGCTCTCGGCCCGCACGAGCCCGAAATCGAGCACCTTCACGAAGTCGAGCACGCCGCCGCGCTCGCAGATCATGATGTTCGAGGGCTTGAGGTCGCGATGGATCAGTCCGTTCGCGTGGGCCTCGGCGAGCGACGCTGCGGCCTGCAGCATGATCGACACGACCCGGGTCTCGGGCTGCGGCCCATCCTGCTCGATCAGCTGCCCGAGCGTGATGCCGCGCAGCAGCTCCATCGCGTAGTAGAAGGTGCCGTCGGGCGTGGTGCCGTAGTCATAGATCTCGATGGTGTTGGGATGCGAGAGCGCGCTCGATACCTGCACCTCGCGCTCGAAGCGCTTGATGCCCTCCTCGCCCGCGTCTTCGGCCTTCACGACCTTGATGGCCGTGGGTCTTCGCAGCAGCGCGTGCGAGGCGAGGTACACCGTACCCATACCGCCGGCGCCGAGCTTGCGCTCGATCTTGTAGCGGCCGAGCTGCTCCGCCTCGTCGAGGGCATGGCGCTGCCGCATGACGACGATCGAGTAGACCATCATGCCCGCCGCGCCGACGATCAGCAGCCCGATCAGCATGAGGAAGTTGCGGCGCACGATGACGAGCCCTGCGAAGGCCTCGGCCATGTCGATCTCGGTGGCGAGGCCGAGGCCGAGCTCGGGGATCCAGGTCCAGGCGCCCGCGACCTGGACGCCGCGGTAGTCGGAGTAGCCGTCGACGTCGACGCCGGAGCCACCGTCGACGGCCTGGGCCGCCATCCGCGTGAAGGGCCGCGCTTTCACCGGCACGTCGGTCGTGAAGCCTCGCGTGAGATCGCCGCCGGGGTCGCGGATCTGCAGGTAGAGCGACGAGCCGATCGCGGGATCTTCTGGGAGCAGGCCGAGCGCGCGCAGGTCGTCGTCGAAGCGGCTCGGCGAGACCATCAGCCCGGTCTCGTCGAACGCGTACGTCTCGCCGCTCTCGCCGAGTCGCCCCACCTCGAGGATCTTGCGGAACTCGGCTTCGGGATCGAGTGCGAAGCAGAGCAGGCCGACCATTCGACCGTCGTCGGAAATCACCGGCGCGCCGACGATGATCATCTTGGCGACCAGGCCCCCTTCGACGCCGGGGTTCCAGACCATCGGCCGCGTGAAGACCGGCTCGCGCGTCTCGAAGGAGTCACCGATCACCGCGTAGCCCATCTTGGGCCGATGGCCGGCGGTTGCGGCGGTGTAGGTGGCGAGGAAGAGCCCCGTCTCGTCGAGCACGCCCCAGCCGATGTAGCCCTGAAGCTCCATCACCGGCGCGATGACTGCCTGCAGCTCGGCGTGCTCGGGGACGTCGCGAAGCTGCGCAGCAGGATCATCCAGCCGCCGCGAGATGGCGTGCAGCCGGGTGACGAGGGTGCGGACCTCGCCGTCGTTGGCCTCGGTCTGCGCGGCCTTGACGCTATCGCTGACCCAGATCTCCAACGATGCGGTCGCGGCGTCGAGGGTCGTCTGCAGATTCGATCCGACCTGCCCGCGCATCGTCTCGCGCAGCGTGTCGAGCGATTGCCAGCCGACGAGCGCGAGCACGGCTGCGAAAGCCAGGGGCCAGATCCAAGTGGTCTGTCGCAGCAGCGAGCTCATGCGGGGCGGAGTGTAACCGGAATGCGTGGCCTGCCATGCGGGGGGCCGGGCACGCATGTGCCGGCTTCGGCCCATTGCGTCCGGGCGTGCGCTGGGCTGTGCTTCGGCGAGTCGAGGGCCGGTGCCGCGCCCTCGTGGAGGAGGGGCCGTGCCGGACCGCGTGCGGGAGCTGAACGACTTCGCCCGTCCGAAGCATCCCGGAATGGTGGGCGTCGAGATCACGAGCTGCACGAAGGAGGCCGTCACCGGGCAGCTCGTCGTCCGCGAGGACTGCGTGGCGGGCACTGGCTATCTCTGGGCGCCGGTCGTGATCACGCTGGCCGACTGGCTCTGCGCCGCGGGCACGCCCATGCACTATCGCGAGGGCGCGCGGAGCTTCACGACCATCGAGCTCAAGACGAATTTCCTCGGCAGCGCGAAGACGGGCGAGCTCGTGACCGGCCGTGCCGTGCCCGCCCACATCGGACGCACGACGCAGGTCTGGGACGTCGAGGTGAGAAACGAGGCGTCCGATCGGGTGATCGCGCTCTTCCGGTGCACGCAGATGATCCTGCAATCGTGATGGCGCCGTCGATCGTCGAGGTACGGCGCTGGTGGGCCGATCGCGGTCAGGGGCGGTGAATGGGCCGGCTGCATCTCTTCGAGCTCGAGGATCAGGCGTGGTTCCCCGCGCTGTGGCGCGGCTTCGGCACCGACATCCTCCAGTTCAATCAGACCGTCATCGACCAGAGCGCGCCCCTCGCGGCACCGCTGGCGGCGGTGGCGCGACGCACCCGGGCGCGGCGCTTCGTCGATCTCTGCTCCGGGTCTTCCGGGCCGTGGGGGCGTCTCGTCGATCATCTCGCTGAAGAGGGCTGCGAGCTGCCCGTGCTCCTCACCGACCTCTTCCCGAGCGAGACCGCGAGCGAGCAGGTCGTGGCCGAATCGGCGGGGCGCATCACGCGGCTCGATGCGCCCGTGGATGCGACGGCGGTGCCCGGCGAGCTCGACGGGGTGCGCACGCTCTTCAACGGGTTCCATCACTTCAGGCCCGAGCAGGCGCGAGCGATCCTTCAGGACGCCATCGACGACGGGCAGCCGATCGCAGTCGCCGAGTTCGTCGCGCGGTCGCCGCTCGCGATGATCGGCATCGTGATCGCGGCGATCCTGGCCACTCCGATCCTCAGCCTGTTGATCCGCCCCTTTCGCTGGAGCCGACTCTTCTTCACCTGGATCGTGCCCGTCGTGCCGCTGCTCGTCCTCTGGGACGGGCTCGTGTCGTGCCTGCGCGTGTACTCTCCGCGCGAGCTCGAGGCGCTCGTGGCCGGGCTGCGCGCCGAAGACTGGCACTTCGAGGTGACGCAGCTGAAGAATCCCACCGGCCCGATCCCGATCACGCTGCTCGTCGGCTGGCCGGCGGAGGGGGGGCAGCGGACCGTGGAGCGAGGAGACGTCGGATGACCCTGGACATCGGGATCGGCCTCGGGATGCTGCATCCCTCCGCGTTCGACGCCGCCGCCGAGGCGGCCGACCGCGCGGGCTTCGAGTCGATCTGGCTGCCCGAGCATCTCGTCTTCCCCATCGAGATGGGCGGCTCGCCGTTTCCGGGTGACGACCATCCGCCCGTACCCCCGGAGACGCCGCTCTTCGACGTGTTCGCGTATCTCTCGTACCTCGCTGCGCGCACAGAGCGCGTGCGGCTCGGAACCTGGGTCTATCTGCTGGGACTCAGACACCCGTTCGTGGCGGCGCGCGCGATCGCCACCCTCGACCAGGTGTCGGGCGGGCGCGCAGTCGTGGGCGTCGGCGCTGGCTGGCTGCGACAGGAATGGGAGGCCGCGGGGCTCGATCCGCGCACGCGTGGCAAGCGCCTCGACGAGTCGCTCGCCATCTGCCGCAAGCTCTGGACCGAGGAGACCATCGCCTTCGACGGCCGCTTCCACTCGTTCGAGGCGGTGCGCTTCGAGCCCAAGCCCGTGCAGCGCCCCCATCCGCCGATCCTCGCCGGAGGCGAAAGCGACGCTGCGCTCGCGCGCGCGGTGGCGACGTGTGAGGGATGGATCGGCGTGCACCACACGCCCGAGTCGGCGCGTGAGCGCGTCGCCGAGCTGCGCCGGCGCCTCGTGGAGGCCGGCCGCGACCCGGCCGCGTTCGAGTACGTCGCGGGGGGCGCGGTGGCGGGCCCCGAAGAAGCCGAGGCCTACGCCCGCGCCGGCCTCACGCGCGTCATCGTGTCACCGTGGCGCCGCTCGCGCGAGGCCGCGGCAGGCATCGAGGCCCTCGCAGACTCGCTCGAGCGCGCGGGCGTACCGGTGCGCGCATCGGGCTGAGCCGCGCGCCCGCGTTACTCCACCAGCGCCAGGATCGCCTCGCGCGTGGCGTGCATGGCCGCCTCGTCGATGATGCGCGCATTGCGGGCGCGCGCTGCATCGAGATTGTCGTAGGTCGTCACGGCACGGAGCGGCCGGCTGATCGAGCGCCCCGCCTCGCCCTCGAGCGTGATCTGCATCAGGCCGTCGAGCACGAGGAGCTCCATGCCCGCCGACTCCGACGTCGTCTCCTCGAGCGTGACGTAGACGAGGCCGGTGCCGAACTCCGACGCGCCCATGTAGAACTGCCCGAGCACGCTCTCGATGGCGGCCTCGATGCCCGGAACGGGCGCACCCTCGACGACGATCCGCACGCCGTGCTCGGTGAGCACCGAGCGCGCGAGCCGGACGATCGAGGCCTGGTCGAGGCCCTGCGGCTCCTGCACGCCCGAGCCCGCGAAGTACGTGTGGCGCGCGTTCCACTGTGCGCGCTCGTCCACGGCGTGCAGCATCGCGAGCGCGGAGCGCACGCGATCGCTCTCCGAGGTGCGCGGGTCGAGGGCGACGGCCTTGCGGTCGAGGAGCATGGCGTCGATGTCGGAGAGCTTGCGCGCGGCCTCCTCGGCCTCGGGGGCCTTGTCGAGCACGGCGAGCGTGTACCACGTGCGGCCCTGGGTATCGAAGGCGACGCGCTTGAACTGGATGCGCGTCGCGTCCTGCTGCAGCTCGCTCGAGAAGCCGAGCGGCGCCTGCGTCTCGAGGCCTGACTCACCGAGCCAGCCGAGGACGACGTTGCGGCCGCTCTCCATGGCCGAGAAGAGATCCTGCCCGGCGTCGCGCTTCGCCCGCGCGGTGCCGATGCCGTAGATCGACTTGCCGTCGTCGCGCTCGTGGTTGAGCCACTCCGGCGGGCCTTCGATCTCATCGGCCTGGCTGACGAGGAAGTCCGCGGCCTCGCGCAGGTTCGACACGGCCGGGATCGGGACGCGCTCGTCGTCCTTCGCCTTCTTGCCGCCGCACGCGACACCCGTCGCAAGCAGCAGCACCATCATCAGGACACCTGCTCGGCGTTCGGCGCGCGACATCGCGATCCTCCCCTTCGGTTCGTTTCGAGCGGTCGAGGGTACCGAATCCGGACGGTGCCCCGGCTTGCCCGATCTGCAGTGCGCGCCGGCCCCCTCCGCACGCAGCGCCTGCGACAGGGGCTTCGACACGGACCTGGGCGATGCAGTTCAGTCGGTGTCGGCCACGAGCCGGATCGGCAGCTTCGTCGTGGCCTTCGTCTCGTTCAGCACGATCTGCGAGTGCACCTCCCGCACGGTCGGGAGCTGCAGCAGGTGATCGCGCAGCAGGCGCTCGTACGACGCGATGTCGCGCGTCACGACCTTCAGCAGGTAGTCGTTCTCGCCCGTGGTGACGTACGCGCCGACGACCTCGTCGAGACCGGCGACGGCGTCCTCGAACTCGGGGAGCGCGCGTGTGCCGTGCTCGGAGAGCTTGATGCTCGCGAAGACCATCACCTCGAGGCCGAGCCGCTGCCGGTCGAGCACACCCACCCGCCCCCGGATCAGCCCCGCCTGCTCGAGTCGCCGGATGCGCCGCCAGCAGGGCGACTGGCTGAGCCCCACCTCGCGTGCGATCTGCGCAGTCGAGAGGCTGCCGTCATCCTGCAGGCAGTCGAGGATGCGGCGATCGATGGAGTCGGTGCGGACCTTCACGGGCTCACTCGATGATGAATCATATGAACGCGTATCGGATGATCAGAGACTCCATTGATTCAAGATTCTCGTATATCAGGGCAAGTTTGGAAAGAAAATTCGCTCTAGAAAGGCCACTCTCATTCCGTATCGGGTTGAGAGGGGATTCGCGAGAAACGGCTCGGCGGCGCGCTCCGATCGCCTGCAGCGCGGCCCGTCCCAGCCGGACCCCCGACGAGCGGGGCTCGCCGCCCTCGGAGCGACGCACATGGCCGCAGACACGATCGACACGCCTCTGATCCACCTCCAGGACGTCGGGCCCCAGAGCCCCGACCGCGATGGCCCCCTGGCTCGCAAGTGGGACGCCCCGGAGGGGGACGTCTATCTCACCGGCATCCAGGCGCTGGTGCGGGCGCTCTTCATGCAGGCCGATCGAGACGCTGCGCTCGGCCTCGACACCGCGGGCTTCGTCTCGGGCTATCGCGGCTCGCCGCTCGCCGGGCTCGATCAGCAGCTCGAGCGCGCGCCGCTCGCCGAGCACCGCATCCACTTCGAGCCGGGTCTCAACGAAGAGCTCGCCGCAACCGCGGTGTGGGGCAGCCAGCAGGTCGGGCTGAAGCCGGGCGCGCGCCACGACGGCGTGTTCGGGCTCTGGTATGGCAAGGCACCCGGTCTCGATCGCGCGAGCGACGCCATTCGCCATGCCCACGCATCGGGCGTCGCGCGCCACGGCGGGGTGCTGGCCGTCGTCGGTGACGACCACGCTGCGAAGTCGAGCAGCCTCCCTTCGCACAGCGAGCTCTCATTGGCGCACCTCGAGGTGCCGCTCCTCGCGCCGTCGAGCGTGCAGCAGGTGATCGACCACGCGCTGATCGGCTGGGCGATGAGCCGCTACAGCGGCGGCTGGGTCGGGCTCGTGGCGCTCGCCGATCTGATGGATGGCTCGGCGGTGGTCGATGTCTCGCCCGGCCGCGCGGCCTTTCGGCTGCCGGCGCCCGACCTTCGCCCGACGGGTGGACTCTCGATCCGGCCCGGCCACGATCCGCTGGCGCTCGAGGAGCGCATGCGGCACGGCCGACGCCAGGCGGCGATCGCATTCGCGCGCGCCAACGCGGTCGACCGCGTGGTGCTCGATGCAGAGCGGCCGCGGCTCGTGGTGCTCGCAACGGGCAAGGCGCTCGCCGACACGCGCCAGGCGTTCTGCGACCTGGGCCTCGACGCCGCTGCGTGTCGCGACCTCGGTGTGCGTCTGGTGCAGATCGCCATGCCCTGGCCGCTCGACGCCGAGTCGGTGCGCCGCTTCTGCCGCGGTGCCGAGAAGGTGCTGGTCGTCGAGGAGAAGCGCGCGTTCGTCGAGACCCAGCTGAAGGAGGCGCTCTACGCGCTCCCCGACGGCGAGCGGCCGGTCGTGGTCGGCAAGCGCAGCCACGATGGCGCGGTGCTGCTCTCCGACGTCTACGAGCTCGACGTCGACGAGATCGGCCGCGCGATCGTCGCCGAGTGGGTCGCCCCCGAGCGCACGCCGCAGATGCGCCAGGCGCTCGCAGCGCGCGACGCGAATGGCCCTCTCGTGCGGGTCGAGCCCACGCAAGCGACGCGCAAGCCCTTCTTCTGCTCGGGCTGCCCGCACAACACGTCGACTCGCCTGCCCGAGGGCAGCCGGGGCCTCGTCGGCATCGGCTGCCACTACATGGTCCAGTGGATGGACCGCGAGCACGATCAGGTCTGCCAGATGGGCGGCGAGGGCGCCGCGTGGATCGGGCAGTCACCCTTCACCGACGAGAAGCACGTCTTCGCGAACCTCGGCGACGGCACCTACGTCCACTCGGGCCTGCTCGCGATTCGTGCCGCCGTCGCTGCAGACGTCTCGATCACGTACAAGCTTCTCTTCAACGACGCGGTGGCCATGACGGGTGGACAGCCGGCAGAAGGCGGCCTCGACGTGCCACGGCTCACGCATCAGCTCGTGGCCGAAGGTGTGGAGCGGGTCGTGGTCGTGGCGGAGGACGTCGACCGCTATCGCGCGCTGCCGAGGCTCGCTTCCGGCGTCCGGCTCGTGCCGCGATCGGAGCTCGACGCGGTGCAGCGCGAGCTTCGCGAGGTGCCCGGCGTCACGGTGCTGGTCTACGACCAGGTCTGCGCGGCCGAGAAGCGAAGGCGCCGCAAGCGCGGCCTGATGGCGAAGCCGAAGCGGCGGCTCTTCATCAACGAGGCCGTGTGCGAAGGCTGCGGCGACTGCAGCCGCGCATCGAATTGCCTCTCGATCGAGCCGGTCGAGACCGAGTACGGGCGCAAGCGCCGCATCGATCCCTCGAGCTGCAACATGGACGAGACGTGCCTCGATGGCGCCTGCCCGAGCTTCGTGAGCGTCGTCGGCGGGAGCATTCGCGCGAACGCGACGCTGGCGATCGACTCCGAGCTGGTCTCTCTCTCTGGGCTCGCGGCGCTGCCCGATCCGCCCGAGAAGGCGGAGCCTGCCGTGACCGATCTCGTGTGGACGGGCATCGGTGGCACCGGCGTGACGACCGTCGCTGCGCTGGTCGGCATGGCGAGCCATCTCGAGGGGCGTCACTGCAGCGTCCTCGACATGACCGGGCTCGCGCAGAAGGGCGGCGCGGTCGTGTCGCACGTACGCATCGCGCGGCCCGGCGAAGAGATCCACGGCGCGCGGGTGCCCGGTGGCGGAGCCCATGTGCTCGTCGCCGCCGACGCCGTCGTGGCGGCGGGCGGGAAGGCGCTCCGTCTGCTGTCTCGCGAGCGCACGCACAGCGTCGTGAACGCGCACGTGAGTCCGACCGCCGACTTCGTGCGCGACCCCGGTGCGCGCATCGACGAGCACGATCTGCAGCGCCGCGTAGCACTTGCATCACGCCGCATCGACAGCTTCGATGCGACCGGGCTCGCCGAGCGCGTGCTCGGCGACGCGATCCTCGGCCACGTGTTGATGCTCGGCTTCGCGTGGCAGCGCGGCCTCGTCCCGCTGCAGGCCGAGTCGATCGAGCGGGCGATCCATGTGAACGGGGTCGCCGTCGACGCGAACCTGCGCGGCTTCAGGCTGGGCCGGCTGCTCGCGTCGGACCCGAAGCGGGTCGAGGAGCTCGATCGCGAGGCCGGTCGAGCGGAGGACTTCGAGCACGCCCGCCTCGAAGATCGCATCGCCCATCGCGAGCGCGCGCTCACGCAGTATCAAGACGCGGCGTACGCCCGCCGCTACCTCGCGCTGGTCGAGCGCGCCAGGGCCTTGCAGGAGCGCATCGATCCACACGACGAGCGCTTCGTGCGCGCAGTAGCGATGGGCGCACACACACTCATGGCTACGAAGGACGAGTACGAGGTCGCGCGGCTCTTCACCGACCCGGCGTTTCGCCAGGCGGTCGCGCGCCAGTACGAGGGCGATTACCGGCTGAGCTTCCACTTCGCTCCGCCGCTGCTCTCACGCCGGAGCGATGGGGCCGGGCGCCCGAAGAAGTGGAGCCTCGGGGCGTGGGTCGTGCCGCTGCTGCGCGTGCTCGCCCTCGGACGTCACGTGCGCGGGTCGATTCTCGATCCGCTTCGATGGATGCCCGAGCGCAGGCTCGACCGGCAGCTGCTCGCCGGATTCGAGGCGCTCGTCGCCGCGGCCGAGCGCGACGCCAACGCCGACACCCTCGACGACTGGTCGGCGCTGCTCGAGCGCGCGCAGGACGTCCGCGGCTTCGATGCCGTGCGACGCGCCAACGCGAAGCCGGTGCTGGCGGCGTGGGGCGAGGGGCTCCGCGCGCTGACGCGTGAGAGCTAACGCACGTACGCCACGCTCGGCAGCCACGTCACGATCTGCGGCCAGACGAAGAGCATCGCCAGCCCGATGAGCTGCAGCACGATGAACGGCGCGACGCCGCGGTAGAGCACGCCGACGTCGATCTCGGGCGGTGCCACCCCCTTCATGTAGAAGAGCGCGAAGCCCACCGGCGGCGTCAGGAACGACGTCTGCAGGCAGACCGCGAAGAGCACCGTGAACCAGACCAGGTCGAAGCCGAGCGCCTCGACCGTCGGTGCGACCAGCGGCAGCACGATCAGCGTGATCTCGATCCAGTCGAGGAAGAACCCGAGCAGGAACGTCGCGAAGAGGATCGCCGCGATCACGCCGAGGGGCGGGAAGGGAAGGCTTGCGAGCGCCCGCGAGATGAGGTCGTCGCCACCGAGCCCGCGCAGCACGAGCGAGAACGCCGTGGCGCCGAGGAAGATCGCGAAGAGATAGCCGGTCGTGCGCGTCGTCTCGCCGAGCACCTGCCCGAGCACGCCTCCGCCCATTCGCCCCTTGGCCAGCGCCAGCAGCAGCGCGCCCGCGGCACCCACGCCCGCGGCCTCGGTGGGGGTCGCCACGCCGAAGAAGATCGTGCCGAGCACGGCGAGCACGAGGCCCGCGGCGGGCAGCACCGAGCGACCGACGTCGCGCACCACGGCGAAGTCGACGGGCGGGG
>CAYYSY010000174.1:0-9891 GCA_964474355.1 uncultured Spirochaetaceae bacterium
AGCGAGCAGCTCGGAGAGCGCTTCGACCAGCGCGAGGGGCGGACGATCGGCGTACACCCCGAAGCCGATCGGATGCGCGGCGGAGAGCCCGCGCAGGAAGAGGTAGTAGACCTCGCCCACGTGCGTGTCGTAGTCGTAGTCCGGCAGCCGCAGCGCGAGCTGACGATGGAGCGCCAGGACGTAGAGGTGGTACTGCAGCACGTAGTCGTGCTCCAGCATCGGCACCACCAGCCGACCGGGTGCATAGTCCTCGACGCGGGGGCCGAGATGATTCGACTTGTAGTCGACCACGTGGTAGCGCCCCTCATGCCGGAACAAGAGGTCGATGTAGCCCTTGAGGAAGCCCTCGAGCGGCAGGAAGTCGAGCGCGGCCAGTCGTGCCGCGTAGCTCCGGACGTGATCGGAGCCTGCGTGCCGATCGAAGACGTGGGCGAGTGCGGACGGTGTGAGCGCTCCGCGTGCGCCTTCCGACGCCGCGTCCAACGCGACGGGCACGATGAACTCCATCTCGTCGATCCGATCGGCGCGCTCGACGTCCGCGAGGCGCACCGCGTTCGGCTCGCTCGAGAGACGGGCCTCGAGCATCCCCGGCAACGCCTCCGCGAAGGACGAGACGTGGCTCGAACCCACGTTCCCCTGATCGAGCTGTGCGTGAACGATGGCGAGCGAGGCGTCGTCGACCGGCCGCGCGAAGTCGAGGTGCTCGAACACGGCGTGCACGGCTGTGCCCACCATTGCGCCGGCCGGGAAGTCGGCCAGCGCCACCCGCGCGCCCTCGACCTCGGCTTCGCTTCGCACGACGTCGTCGCTGCGGTCGTGATCGACGCCCTCGTCGCGCGGCGCGACGTCTCGCACGGCGGCGAACGCCGCTCCCTCGCTCTGAGCACGCTCGTGCGCCCCCGCGACGAGGCCCGAGAAGCTCGACGTGCGACGCCGGGCATCGAGGACACGATGGATGCGAAGCGCGTCGAGCCCCTCTGCCGCGCGATCGCCCGAGGCCCTCTGCATGGGAGCGGAGGGCGAGACCTTGCGAACGATGGCCACGCCGGGCGCGCGTTCGACCACGCGCTCGAGGTCGTCGTCCAGCCCGTCGGCTTCGATCCCCTTCGCCCGGTCCACGACCGCCTCGAGCCAATCGACCACGCTCGCGCCTTCGTCAGGGGTTTGGGGCTGGTGCAGGAGATACGCGAGCGCCGAGCGGTGCTGTCGAGCGCTCCCCCCGAGCCTTCCCCAGACCACCACGCAGCGATGCGCGGCGCGCGTGAGTGCGACGTACAGGAGCCGGAGATGCTCCGCGAGCAGCTCGCGAGTCGCCTCCTCGGCGTGATCCGACTTCTCGGGCGAGCCCAGATCCATCGCCATGCGGCCGCCGCTCGACGCATCGTGGAATCGCACCCACTTGCGATCGGTACCGAAGGGCTCGGCCGCATCGAAGAGGAAGGGGCAGTACACGACCGGGTACTCGAGCCCCTTGCTCGCGTGCACGGTCACGATCTGCACCGCATCCGCGTCGGACTCGAGCCGGATCTTCGCCTGCTCCCGCGCGCTGTGGTCGCGGGAGGCCGGATCGAGACGCTGTCGTGTGAGCCACGCGAGCAACGACTCGGGGCCGAGGCGATCGCGTCCGCCGGCCTCGTGCAGCAGCTCGAAGAGCTGCTCGAAGTTCGTGACCACCCGTTCGCCGCCTTCCTCGGCGAGGATTCGAGCGAAGGCCGACGTCGACGCGACGATGGCTTCGAGCGCCACGACCACGCCGTCGGCGACCCAGAGCTCGCGCCACTCGGCGAACCGGCCGAGCCACTCATCCCAGCCGTCGGGATCGGCGTCGAGGGCGATCAGGGCCTCGGCGTCGAGCCCCAGCAGACGCGTGCCGAGTGCGGCGCGCACCCGCCGCAGATCATTCGCCGACGTGAGCCCGCGCAGCACCCACTCGAGCTCCTCGGCCTCGCCGCTCTCGAAGACGCTGCGCTCGCCGACCTCGACCGAGGAGATGCCCCACTCGGCCAACGTCTTCTTCATCAGGCGGCCCTGCTTGTGCGTTCGGCAGAGCACGGCCACGTCGCGCGCGATCAGCGCCCTCTCCTCTCCGTCCTCTTGCAGGCGCACTCCGGCAGTCACGAGCCGCTGGATGTCCTCGGCCACGACGTGGGCGGCGTCCTTCTCGGCCCGGCCCTTGCTCGAGGGCTTCCCGTCCGCGCGCTCGGCCAGGCGCAGGATCTCGAACGGAGCGAAGTCGGCCGCGCCTTCGGGCTCGAACACGTCGCTGCTCTCGGGCCGCGGTGTGACCGGGCGGTACTCGATCTCGTCGATGAGGAAGGGGCGATGGGCACCGCCGAAGAGCTGGTTGACGGCTTCGATGAGGCCGGGATCGCTGCGCCAGTTCGTCGCGAGGTCGTGGGGCCGGGCGCCCGAGTCGCGGCGTGCGCGCAGATAGGCGAACACGTCGGCGCCGCGGAAGCCGTAGATGGCCTGCTTCGGATCCCCCACCAGGAAGACCGCGCGCCCGTCGCCGATCCAGACGCGGCTGAAGATCTCGTATTGAATCGGATCGGTGTCCTGGAACTCGTCGATCAGCGCCACCGGGAACTGCGCCCCGATGCGGTCGGCGAGCGCGTCTCCCTGCTCGCCCCGCAGCGCGTCGGCGAGGTCGCGCAGCAGGTCGTCGAAGAACTGGATGCCGGCGACGCGCTTGCGGTCGTCGAGCGCCGCCACGCCGACCCCCATCCCGCGCCTCAGGACGCTGGCGACGGCGCCCGCACCCGCTTCGTCGAGCTGCTCCTGCACGTCGAGCAGCTCTCCCACGAGATCGAAGAAACGGTGGGTGGGAGGCTCCATGACCTCACCCTTCTTCTTCGACTTCTTCGTCTTCTCGCGCATGACCGAGGGACGCAGCAGGCCGAAGGTCTTCTCGGCTTCGTCCGGTTTGAAGCCCGGGACCGCTGCCGCATCGATGCGCCGCATCGACTCGGGGAGCTGCTCGCGGAACCGCTTCGGCTTGTAGTAGGTGCCGCTGAGCGGGCCGGAGAAGATCAGCTCGACGATGGCCTCTCCCTCCCGAGCCCAGATCTCCGAGATCTCGCGCCACCGGCGCGACCACTCGGCGGCGATCGCGTCGAGATCGCCATGCTCGGCGGCGAGCAGGATCGGCATGTCGGGGTCGGCGCTCTTTCGACCGATCAGCTCGCCGAGTCGCTCCGGACCGAGCCGCTCGGTGCCGACGTTCTTGGATCGGAGCGCGTCGATCAGCGCCGGAGAAGCATCGTGCAGGGTCTTCGACCAGAAGTCCCAGGCGACGTCGGTCAGCAGCTCGCGATCGGCCCCGACGAGCTCGAGATCGAAGGCCGATCCGCTCTCGAAGGCGTGCTCCTGCAGCGCGCGCAGGCAGAAGCCGTGAATGGTCGAGATCGCCCGCTCGTCGAAGCCGTGCAGCGCGACGGCGAGCCTCGCGTGCGCCTCGTCGAGCCCACCGGGCCGCGACTCCGCCGCGTCGAGCAGAGCCGTGATGGGCGCGGCCACGTCACCAGCGTCGCGCCCCGCGCTCCGCGCCTCGGCCGCATCCTTCGCCTGCCGGAGTCGAGTGCGAATGCGATCGGCCAGCTCCGAAGCGGCGGCCTCCGTGTAGGTGACGACCAGCACCTCGCCGACGTCGAAGCCCCGCTCGACCACGAGACGCGTGAAGAGCGTCGCGATCGTGAACGTCTTGCCCGTTCCCGCGCTGGCCTCGATGAACTGCGTCCCGTCGAGGGGCAGCGTGTCCGCGTCGAGCACGCTCACGGCCCCTCCTTCCAGGCTTCGAGCATCGGCGTAAAGACACGATTGGCGAGGCTCCTGAAGCCGAAGCGCGTCTCGACGCCGTCTCCCTTCGCGGGCGCCAGCGGATCGCGATCGCGCCAGAGGAAGCGGATGTCGGGCTCCTGATTCGACTCGCCGCGATCATCGGCCAGGCCTTCGCCGCGTCCGCGGTACGCCTCGTACGCATCGAGGGTCGCCTGCTCCTCCGCGCTCTCACCGTCGCGATGCTTGCTTCGGTGGGTGCTGACGTACTTGCGCGACGTCTTCGCGAAGAGCGGCAGCGCCACCTCGCGACCGTGCAGCGCGATCTCGACGAGCTCCTCGAGGCGCTCGAGCGCGTCGGGCACCGGCTCGAAGTGCGCGACCCGGGTCTTTCCCTTCGCCTCCGGGCGCCCGACCAGACGCGTCGTCGGCGCCGCTCCGCCCTCGCCCGAAGCACACATCACGAGGTGCTCGACCCACGCGGCAAGATCACCGGAGCCTCCGAGTCTCGCGTAGCGGGTCACGACACGGCCCGTCGGGCCGACGCCGTCGAGCGTCCCGACCAGACGGAGACCGCCGACTTCGAGATCGATCTCGGCGTCGCCGATTGCCGTCGGATCATCGTCTCGTTCGGAGAGCTCGACGAGCGCCTCGACCTCGCTCGCGACCTCGTCGTAGAGCACGCGACCGAGCTCTCCCGGCGGCAGCAGCCCCTCGGCGTCGCAGCGTTCGTAGAGCGCCTCGCCGGCATCCTCTCCCGCGAGGCGGCGGGCCAGCAGCACGTCGCCCAGCTGCCAGCGCGGCAGACCGTGGAGATCGCTCGGCTCGCGGTCCCGTTCGGGTGCGTCGGCGTCGTCGATCCGGATGTCGAGTCGATCGCGTAGCACCACGCGGCTGGCACGTCGGATCGAGGCCACGAGCTCGGACAGAGCGAGCTGGTCGATCTGCTCGGCATCGCCTGAGAGCGGCACGTCGACGGGCATGAAGGGCGACGCCGGCCGCGGCTCGGCGCCGAGCGCGACCGCCTCGGCGAGGGCCGCCGCGTCGTAGCTGAACAGCCCGTCCGCTCGGTCCGGCTCGAAGTAGCGCCGGCTGAACGACTTGAGAGGATGCTCGACGATGAAGCCTTCGGCCTTCTCGCCCGGCGGGACACCGACTTCGCGCTCGACCACGTCGAAGAGCTCGGAGACCACCACGCTCGGCGGTCGCGGCTCGTTGTCGTGCACGTCGCGCCCGACGTAGCTCAGGATCAGGCGATCGCGCGCAGAGAGGATCGCCTCCAGGAACAGCGCGCGGTCGTCGTCGCGCGGCGATCGGTCACCCACCATCGGAAGCAGTGGGGCGAGGTCGAAGCCGAAAGGCCTGCGCACGCGCGGGAAGGCGCCGTCATCGAGCCCGATCAGGCACACGACCCGGAACGGGATGCTCCGCATCGGTACCATCTCGCAGAACGTGACGCCGCCGGAGAGGAAGCCGTAGGCGGGCGTCGAAGCCCGCAGCGACCGCAGCAGGAGCGAGTGCGCCGCGGACAGCGAGAGCTCACCTTCGAAGGCAGCCGACTCGGCACAGTCGACGAGCGCCGCGAAGCTCTGGCGCAGCGCCTGATGATGATGCGCGTTGTCGTCTCGGCGGACGATGCAACGAGCGACGAGCTCCTCGAACACCCGAGCCCAGCTGTCGAGCGTTCGCTGCCCCCGAAGGCGCCGATGCCCCCACTCGAGATCGGCGACGAAGGCCGAGAGCGCACCGACGCGACGCAGATCGTCGGCCTCGACGTCGCGCATCGGGCGCCGGCCCTCGAAGAGCGCATCACCGGCCGGATCCATCGCCACGCCGAGCAGAAGCCGATCGAGCCCGAATCGCCACGTGTGGGTGTCGTCGTCCGGGAGCCCTTCGGCCGCGCGGTGCTCTCCGTCGAGGCCCCAGCGCACGCCCGCCTCTGCGACCCACGCCTCGAGTCGAGAGACATCGGCCGCGTCCAGCCCGTAGCGCTCGCGCACGCTCGGCAGCGACAGGACGTCGAGCACCTGCGACGCGCCGCAGCGTCCCGACGCGACCTCGACGAGTCGCAGGAAGGCCGCCACGCCCTCGCGCGTCACGACGATGCTGCGATCGGCGATGCGGTGTGGGATGCGCCCGGCCCCGAGCGCCGATCGCACGCCGAAGACGGCCTCGACCAAGGGCGCATGGCGCTCGATGTCGGGGGACATCACCACGACGTCCTTCGGCTCGAGCGTCGGATCGCGTTCGAACAGATCGATCAGCTGATCGTGGAGCACCTCGATCTCGCGCAGCGGCGAGTGGCAGACGTGCAGGCGAATCGAGTCGTCCCGCGTCGGGTCGACCCGAGCCGCTCCCCCGGCCGGCGGCGATTCGAGGCGCAGCATGCGCGCCTGGATCCGAGAAAGGACGGTCGACTCATCGGCTCTGCCCACGCCCTGCTCCGTCGGGTCGACGAAGCGATCGACGGGATCTTCGAGATAGTCGACCTGTGCTTCGAAGATCGTCTGGAAGTCGCGCCCGAGGCGCCCGAAGCTCGCGAGCAGCGGGTGCCCCTCGAGCGCCGCCACCTCGGCCTCGTCGCGAGCGAGCGCCCCTCCGCTCGCGACCTGCTCTCGCCAGACCGCCTTGCGCGACTTCAGATCGGCCCAGTACTCGCGCGTGGGCGTGAGCAGGAAGAGATGCACCGGCACGTGCATCGCGATCGCCGAGAACGTGTCGACGAAGATCGGCGGAAGCGCCGAGAGGCCGAAGATCGAGATGCGCGGCGGCAGCGCTCCGGCCGGCGGCGCCTCGGCGCGCAGCCGCTCGCCGAGCGCCCGCCAACGGCGATCCGGCGACACGCACTCGGCGCCCTCACCGAGTGCCCGCCAGAGCTTCGACTGCCACCGGGCATCCCGGTGATCGCTGCCATCGGGAGCTCGCCCACCCCCTTGCTGCCACTGCTCGAGGAGCCGGGGTCGGTGCACCGTGTAGCTGTCGAGGGTCTGGGCAATCCGCTCCGACAGCTGGATGCGGCGGCCTCCACCGGGATCGTCGCCGACGTATTGCGTCACCGGCGCGAAGTCGGCGTCGCCGGCGAAGCGGTCGAGCTCGCGAGCCACCGCGAGCACCAACGTGTCTCCTTCGTACACATCTGGGCCCGAGCCAGCGCCGAGCACCCTCTCGGCGCAGTCATCGAGCAGACGCCGCACGAAGGGAAAATCCGGCCGCGCCCACACACCCAGCTCGGCGGACAGCGACATCGACAGCCAGCGCCCCATGCCCTGCCCCTGCACGACGATGCACTCGGAGGCGAGCGGGTCGTCGGTCGCGGGCGTCCGGACGACGTCGACGAGCGCTTCGAGCAGCTGCTCGGTGCGGTTGCTTCGGTGGAGAAAGAAGCCGGGGGCGAGGGGCACGGGTATCCAGGGCGGACGGCGGCCGTGATCGCCCCGCAGGGGCGATTCGCCGGCCGGCGAATGAACGCCCAACATATTGACCCGGCAGCGTTTTTTCAATCGTTCCCGACGCCTACAGGCCCGGTTCTGTCGTGCCGATCTATGAAATTGACATTGATTTTCATTTTCGCAGGTCTATTCTGGGTAGGTGTCCGAGGCGCCCCGCCGCTCCGCGGCACGAAGCAGGACTCGAGACACGAGGATTCGGATCGCATGCTCGTCTGCCACTGCAACGGTGTCTCCGACCGCCACATTCGCCGATCGATTCGCGAAGGCGCATCGACGACCAGCGACGTCGCACGCAGCTGTGGCGCCGGCGCGTGCTGTGGCGGCTGCCACGAAGGCATCCGCAAGATCCTCCACGCCGAGATGGCCGAGCGCGAAGAGCGCATCTCGATCGTCGAGGCCCCGAGCACCGCTCCCGCCTGACCCCCCGCTCCGCCGACATTCGTTTTCGATTTCATCTAGGTCGACGTATGCGGCTTCGCCGATATGATTCGCCGCTGCGCGTGCCCCGAATCGTGGAAGAGACCGGAGAGAACCCGACATGCAAGGCGACGCCGAGATCATCGAAGCGCTGAACGACGTCCTCACGGCCGAGCTCACGGCCATCAACCAGTACTTCATCCACCACAAGATGTGTGAGAACTGGGGCTACTCGAGGCTCTCGGCGAAGAAGCGTGAAGAGTCGATCGAGGAGATGAAGCACGCCGACGACGTGATCGAGCGCATCCTCTACTTCGACGGCGTCCCGAACATGCAGCGGCTCAGCCAGGTGAACGTCGGCGAGGATCCGATCGAGCAGCACAAGGTCGACCTGGCCCTCGAGATGGACGCGGTCGAGCGGCTGAACAAGGGCATCGCCCTCTGCCGCGAGAAGGGCGACAACGGCACGCGCGAGCTGTTCGAGCGCATCCTCATCGAAGAGGAAGAGTCGGTCGACTGGCACGAGGCGCAGCTCCACCAGGTCGAACAGGTCGGCGTGAAGAACTACCTCGCGGAGCAGATCCACGGCGACTGACTCGCAGCCGCGCCACCACTACTTCGCCTACGGCTCGAACATGAGCTCGGCCCGCCTGGCCGCGCGCATCGAAGGCGTGCGTGTCGTCGGCGTCGGCCGCCTTCACCACCACGAGCTCGTCTTCGACAAGCCCGGCCGCGACGGCACGGCCAAGGCGAACGTGCGTCGGGCCACGGCCGCGGTGGTACACGGCGTGGTGTGGGAGATCGAGGCCGCGGCGCTGGAGATCCTCGACGGCTTCGAACGTGGCTACGAGCGGAGTGCGCTCGACATCGTGACCGGTCCGCAGAAGACCGTGATCGCCTGGACCTACGTGTACCGCGGTGCGGCCGACCTCTCGTCGCCTTCCGACGCGTACGTGCGCCATCTGCTCGACGGCGCACGTGAACACGGTCTGCCCGGGGACTTCGTCACCCACCTCGAGAAGCTCGGCACCATCGACTGAGCGGCGCTCGCCCTCAGTTCACCGCGTACCGACCTGACGCCAGATGCCCAAGCCCCTCGTCGTCGCTGTACACGTCGACCTGGTAGACGCCCGCATCCCAGCTCCCGCTCGGGCTGTACCAGACGAAGCCGCGCGGCACGCCCGAGCGCACCCGATGCTGCTCGAGTAGCAGCACGTCGCCCGATTCGACGTGACGCCAGCGCACCATCACCTCGCCGCTCGGCCAGTCGGTCGTGTCGAAGAAGGCGTAGAGGCGATCCTCGCCGGCGTCGAAGGTGTCCGCCGTCGCCCAGTTCGAGCGGCGGCCATCCTGGCGTGCGCTGAACTCGACATCGACGACACCCGGTGCGGCCTCGGTCTCCTCTGCGAGCACGCCCTCCATGGCGATGTCCGCCAGTCGCATGGCATAGCCCTGGATGTCTTCGATGCCGTCGAGATGGTCGGCGTCGAGCTTCGTCGTCGCCGCGAGCACGTCCTTGATCTCGTGCTCGGGCATCGAGTGCACCGCGGCGCGCACGAAGCTGGGGCCATCGATGGCGCCCGTGCGCAGCGCCGAGAGCGCCGACTCGAGATCGGCGACCTGAGCGGCGAGGCGCAGGTTGGCGCTGAGCCCGTCCAGCGCGGCGGACCAGGCTGCCTCGTCCTCCCGGCACGTGACGGGCTCGGGCGCAGCCGCCGACGCGTGCGCGATGGGCCGCGGCGCGACACCGCGCGCCGGCAGACGCTCGTCTTCTCCCACGCTCGAGATCGCCAGCGCTCCGAGCCCCATCCCGAAGCCCATCGCCCAGGTCGAGAGCATGCCGATGGCGGTCGTCATCTTCGTCGTGCGGGTGCGTGCTCGCATCGTTCCGTCCTCCTCTACGTCGGGCTCGGATCAGATCCGGTCGAAGGTCGTCGTGAAGCCGCGCGAGAACGTGCGCTGCGTCTGGCAGTTCTGGTCGTTCAGCCGGAACGAGCCCGTGAAGCCGTCGGCTTCTTCGTCGACGATGAAGGGGGCGACGCTCTGCGAGTAGAGCGATCGGCGGTAGCCGAGCGTCGCGCAGAGATCGGCCGAGTTCGTGTTCCACTCGAACTCGTCGCCCGAGCGTGTGCCCGTGAGGTCGTACGCGACGCCGCTGACGGTCAGCGTTCCGCTCACCTCGCCGTCGCACTCGAGCACGGCCATCGTCACGGTGGGGTCGGTCGATACGTAGGTGCCGTCAATGGCGCCC
>CAYYSY010000175.1:0-10200 GCA_964474355.1 uncultured Spirochaetaceae bacterium
GCCTCGGCAGTCGTGCCGTGCGCGATGCCGATGCGATAGAGATTGTCGCCCGGGCGCACTCGGTAGTACTGCCCGCCGCCGCTCGACGCGCACGCGAAGGAGAACACGAGCACCCACGCGCACAGGCCGAGCCGAGCCCACGCAAGCCAGCGACGCGGGGCGGCCCTGCCGGCTCCCACGTGCGCGCCCCGGGCGGACGGGCTCAGGCGGCCCAACCGTCCTCGCCGATGAGATCCACGAATTGACACAGACCGAGCACCTCTCGGCTGAATCGGTTCGCGCCCGTCCGCCGCATGCGCACGAGCTCCTGCACGTCCCGGCCGCCGAAGGGCCCGACCAGCACCCCTCCCTCGGCGAGCTGACCGAGTAGCCGAGGCGGAATCTCCGGCCCTCCCGCCGTCACGATGACCCTGTCGTAGGGAGCGCCAGCGGGATGCCCTCGGGTTCCGTCACCGACGAAGAGATTCACGTTCCGCACGCCCATGCGATCGAGCACGGTCCGCGCCGCGCTCGCGAGCTCGGGGATGCGCTCGATCGAGTCGATGTGGCGGCACAGCGGCGACAGGATCGCGGCCTGGAAGCCGGAGCCCGTGCCGACCTCCAGCACCTTCTCGTCCCCGCCGAGCTCGAGCGCCTCGGTCATGGACGCAACGACACCCGGAGCCGAGATCGTCTGGCCCTCGCCGATCGGCAGCGGTGTGTCCCTGTAGGCCTCGGTGCGTAGCATTGCCGGCACCCACTCGTGGCGCGGCACACGCATGAAGGCGTCCAGTACGCGAGCGTCACGGATCCCGTCGGCGCGAAGCCGATCGACGAGCCGTCGCCGCGCCGCTCTGAAGGCGCCGTGGGCGTCGTAGGCGCTTCGCCCCAATTGATCCCCTCCCCCCGGTCGAGATCGTTCGCAGCTTAGGACGAAACCCACCGTCGCGGCAACGTTCCCGGCCCCCGGGCGCCCCGATCGGGCGAAAGGCGGCCGCGCCTCCCGCCGCTACTCTCCGGCCGTGCTCCCGCCTCCCACCGCTGCTCGCTGGCTCCGCTTCCGCGCTCCGATCGACCGACGCCCGCCGCGCCGATCGCGACGTCGCCGGCTGCTCGTGCTCGCAGCGTGCCTCGCGCTCGGCGCAGGCGCCGGCCCGCCCGCGCGCGCCGAGGGACCGGCGGCGCTCTTCGCCGAGCAGCTGACGCCACAGAACGTCCAGGCGCTGCGCGTCGGCGGGCCCGACGCCGTCGCAGGCGTCGACGACTGGGTGCTCGGCAACGGCGTGCTCTGCGCGGCCGTCGCCGACCCGGCCCACGAGATGGGCGTCACCGTGCGTGGCGGCGTGCTGGTCGACGTGGGCCACTGCGGGCGCGCCGACGACGAGCTCGTCGTGATCCACCCGCTCTTGAATCTCTCGCGCAACCTCGCGGTGAAGGTCGACACCATCGAGGCCGACGTCGTCGGCGGCGAGGCGCGCATCGTGACGCGCGCCCGTCAGCAGGGCCTCGACATCGTCACGACCTACTTCGTCGATCACGCTCGCCCCGACCGGTTGGGGATTCGCACCGAGATCCGAAGATACGGCGACGGCGAGCGGCTCTTCCTCTTCGGCGACGTCATGCTCCACGGCAACCGGCAGCTGAGCGCGTTCACGATGGCGCTCGAGGAGCCCGAGCAGACGCTCGGCTTCGAGCATCCCGACGTCGACATGAGCGACATGATGCGGACGGCGCGCGCGCTGGTGCGCGCCGACATGCACGTGCTGGTCAGCGCGCCCGTCTCGCGGCCCGGCATCAGCTATGGCTGGCGTGCGACCGGAGCCCACCGCATCGATCGCGAAGGCGAGCGCGTTGCCATCCGCACCATGGGGCTGAACGGCCGCCACTTCACGATGCTCGCGCATCTCTCGCGCCCGCCCTGGATCGGCGGCGAGTCCGGTCCGCCGGGTCTCCTCGAGCTGGCCCAGAGCGTGTTCATGGACCTCGGCGAAGGCGAGACCCTCGTGTCCGAGCGCGAGCTCGTGATCTCGAAGACACCGGACGTCGCCTCGATCACCTCGCGTATCTGGTCGGACGGCCCGCGCGTACACGGGCGCATCGACTCGAGTGACGCGCGCATCCACGTGCGCGACGCCGATGACCGGCCCGTCACCTTCGCCGCCCCCGCTGCAGACGGCCACTTCTCGTTGCGCCTGCCCAAGGATCGACCCGGGCCCTACGAGCTCATCTTCCGCATGCCCGACGGCCGACGGCTGCGGCGCACCGTCGCGGCGGCGCCCGAAGGTGTCGACCTCGGCACGCTCTCGTTCCAGGAGCCCGCGCTCGTCGAGCTGCCGGCAATGGGCCCCGTGCGGCTCGTCTTCGAGGGCATCGAACCCACGCTCGACCCCGTCTTCGACGACGACCTCATGGACTTCGCGCTCGGTGCGCGCCGGCTGCCGAGCCCGCAGGCGCGCAACTTCGTGTCGCTGTCCGGAGGTCTGGGCGACCCCGAGCGCGTCGTGGTGCCGAGCGGCCAGTACCGCGTCTTCGCGACGCGCGGGCCCGAGCACTCGGTCACCGAGGCGACCATCGAGGCAAAGCCGGGCCGTCCCGTTCGGCTCGAGATCGACGCACCCGAGCGCATGATCGCGCTGCCGGGCTGGGTGGCCGCCGACCTGCACGTCCACACCGCCGCGAGCGACGACACGTCGACCCTTCCGGAAGGCCAGGTGCGCGCCTTCGTCGCCTCGGGCGCGCAGGTGCTCGTGTCGACGGACCACGACCGCGCCTTCGACCTGCGCCCGACCGTGCAGCGCTTGGGCTTGCAGCAGCGGGTGACGCCCGTGGTGGGGAGCGAGCTGACGGGCACGGCGACCAGCGACGCCGCGCCGTTCACGATCGGCCACTCGAACGTCTTTCCGCTCGTCCCCGACCCGACGGCGTTTCGCGAGGGCATCCCGTTCCACGAAGGGCGGCGCCTGCGCGAGGTCATCGCCGACGTGCACGCGCGGCCCGGCCGGCCACTCTTTCAGCTGAATCATCCCCGTGAAGGCGGGGTCGACGGGGGCAACGGCGCCTACCTGTCGCATCTCGGGCACGTCGGTCACGGCCACGATCCTGCCGCGCCCCTCGATGCAAGAGCCAACGCGAGCCTCGTCGAGCGCGCCGATGGCAGCGGCGCCCGCGACCTCGACTTCGACGCGCTCGAGCTGCTGAACGGTGGCGACTTCGACGCGTACGCGTGGACGCGCGCCGACTGGGTGTCGTGGCATCTTCAGGGCGAGCCGCGCACCGGTACGGCCAACAGCGACACCCACCAGCTGCGCGTGACGATGGCGATCCCGCGCAACTACGTCGCCTACGACGGCCCGCTCGGTGATGCGTTCGACGAGGCGGCCTTCGTCGAGGGCCTGCGCGCGGGGCGCTCGTTCGGCACGACCGGTCCGCTCCTGCAGCTCGGCCTCGACGGCGTGGGCCCGGGCGGTCAGGTCACCGGCCACGAGGCGAAGCTCACGCTCTCGGTGCTCGCCGCGCCCTGGGTACCGGTCGACTCGGCCTACGTCTACGTGAACGGCGACCGCGTCCACCGGGCGCGCATCGTGCCGGGCCGCTCCATCGAGCACGTGTTCCGCTTCGAGCGCGACTCGTTCGTCTTCGTCGAGGTGATCGGGCGCGCATCCGACTCCGCGGTGTATCGCGCGCTGCTGCCCGGCTTCACGCCCTTCGCGTTCACGAACGTGATCCGGGTCGACGCCGACGGCGACGGGGTGTGGACGCCGCCCGGTCTGCCGTCGCGCGACGTGCGCCTGCCCGTGCTGCACTCACCGGCGCTGCCCCGCCCGCTGCCGCGGATGCCCAGCGCGTCGAGCGAGCCGCCCGAGACGCCGTCCGCGGGCTGATCGGCGAATGTTCGCGCGCATCGCTCGGTCGGGAGCTCGCCAGCCCCCTGCTAGGCTCGCCCGATCGCGGCTCGCGCCCGAGCCGAGGGAGTACGCCCGAGATGAGTGACGCCGACCGCACAGAGCTGCCCGAGAAGGGCACCGACTGGTCCACGCTGCAGGCCCGGATGGAAGAGATGGGCGAGGGAGACGTCGACTGGCGCTCGGGTCGCGCGGCGGTCTACGTCTTTCACGCCGGCGAGGACGTGCTCCGCGTAGCGAAGGAGGCCTACGCGCTCTACCAGTCCGAGAACGGCCTCGGCCCCACCGCCTTCCCGAGCCTCGCGCGCATGGAGGGCGAGGTCATCGACATGGGCCTCGGCCTGCTGCACGCACCCGAAGGCGCGTGCGGCAACCTGACGAGCGGCGGCACCGAGAGCATCCTGATGGCCGTGAAGACCTGCCGCGATCAGGCGGCGGCGAGCGGCCTGGACGTGGCGGGGGCCGGGATCGTGGTGCCCTGGTCGGCGCACCTCGCCTTCGACAAGGCCGCGCGCTACTTCGGCCTCGAGATCGAGCGCGTGCCGCTCGCCTCGGACTACCGCGCCGACGTCGCCGCGATGGCCGATGCGGTGACCGACCGCACGCTCATGATCGTGGGCTCGGCGCCCTGCTTCCCGTACGGGCTCATCGATCCGATCGAAGGGCTCTCCGACCTCGCCCAGGAGCGCGGGCTCTGGCTGCACGTCGACGCCTGCGTGGGTGGCTACTTCAACCCCTTCGCACGGATGAACGGGGTCGAAGTCGAGCCCTTCGATTTCGAGCTGCCCGGGGTCGCGTCGATCTCGGCCGATCTCCACAAGTACGGCTACGCGGCGAAGGGTGCATCGACGATCTTCCATCGCAGCGAGGCCCAGCGCGAGCATCAGCTCTTCGTGTGCGACACCTGGCCTGCCGGACTCATGCGCACGCCGACCGCCGCGGGCACGCGGCCGGGCGGCGCGATCGCAGCGGCGTGGGCCGTGATGAACTACCTCGGCGCCGATGGCTACCGCGAGAAGGCGCGCATGGTCTGCGACGCGCGGGAGCGGATCGAGCAGGCGGTGGCAGCGATCCCCGAGCTGGCCGTGATCGCGCCGTCGAAGCTCGGGCTCATCGCCTACGGCATGGCCGAGGGCTGCACCGACTTCGGCATCTTCGACGTGTGGGCGCGGCTCAAGGCGCGCGGCTGGTTCACGGGAGTGGTGACCGAGCCGCCGGGGATCCACCTGATGCTCTCGCCCGCGCACCTCGCAGTCGTCGACGACTACGTGGCCGACCTGAACGCCGTGGTCGAGGAGGTGCGGGCCGGCGCTCGTGCCGAGGGCAAGGTCGAGGCGCGCTACAGCTGAAGCGCCTCGCCCGTCTGTCGGTGCATCGACGTTTCTGCCCGTTTCGCGACAAGCCGGGTATGCTCCCCGGATGGCCCGAGACGTCGCGCTGAACCTCGCCGAGAACATCCGCCAGCTACGCGAGGCGCGGAGCCTCACCCAGGACCAGGCATCGCAGCTCTCGGCGGTGCCCCGCCCGACGTGGGCGACCCTCGAGTCGGGGTCGTCGAACCCGACGCTCGCCGTGCTGGTCAAGGTCGCGTCGGCGCTGCAGGTCTCGATCGAGGAGCTGATCGGGCCGCCGCGCTCCATCGGCCGCATCTATCGCAAGGCGGAGCTGCACGCGCGGCAGCGCACCGGTGTGACGGTGCGGCGGCTGCTGCCCGAGAAGCTCGCCGGGCTCGAGATCGAGCGCATGGAGCTGCCGGCAGGCTGCCACCTGCGTGGCGTGCCCCATACGCCGGGCACGCGCGAGTACCTCACCTGCGAGCGCGGCGCGGTCGTGCTGACGGCCGGCGGCGAGACCTTCGAGCTCTCTCCCGGTGACGTGGTCGTCTTTCGGGGTGACCAGAAGCACGCCTACCACAACCCCGGCGCCCGTGATGCGGTCGCCTACAGCGTCGTGGCCATCGCGCCCGCCGGTGGCTGACGCGCCACGACGGCGCCCGGGCCCTTGCTCGCACGAATCGCCGGTGCATGGCAGCATGGGGCGGGATCGCGACGATCCCCTGCCTGTCGATGACGCCGACCGAGGAGCGCCGCCGATGCGATGCGTGATCGTGTCCCACACCCACTGGGACCGCGAGTGGTACAAGACCTTCCAGGCCTTTCGCGCGCGCCTCGTCGACACCGTCGACCGTGTGCTCGACCTCCTCGCCGATGACCCCGGCTGGTCGTTCCAGCTCGACGGCCAGACGATCGTGCTCGAGGACTACCTCGAGATCCGTCCCGAGCGGCGCGACGAGCTCGAGCAGGCGTGCCGTGAGGGGCGCCTCGCGATCGGCCCCTGGTACGTCCAGCCCGACTCCCTCATCCCTGCCGGCGAGACCCACGTACGCAACCTGCTCGAGGGGCGGCGCGTCGCCCAGCAGTTCGGCGAGGCCTCGACCATCGCCTACACCCCCGATTCGTTCGGCCACCCGGCGCAGTTTCCGCAGCTCTTCGCCGGGTTCGGTCTCGGCCCCTTCGTCTACTGGCGCGGTCACGGCAACGAGATCGAGGGGCTGCGCGCCGAGTGGATCTGGCGCGCGCCCGACGGCAGCGAGATCGGGGCGTGCCACCTCTCGAAGGGCTACTTCGGCGCGTGGGGGCTCTCGGACGACGTCGGCGCCTCGGTGTCGCGACTCGAGCAGCTCGCGAACGAGCTCGCCGAGAAGAGCGATCGCGACTGCGTGTTGCTGCTGAACGGCATCGACCATCAGCTGCCCGATTCGAACACGGCGGTGATCGCCGAGGCCCTCTCGAAGGAGACCGGCTGGAAGGTCGAGCGCGGTCTGCTCGACCTCTACACCGCCGGCGTCACGCCCGACGAGCTCTCGGATGCTTCATCCGAGGTCGCACGCTACGAGGGGGAGCTGGTCGGTGGACGCGTCGCCCCACTCCTGCCCGGCGTCTGGTCGACGCACGTCGATCTCAAGCTCGCGAACCGCCGCTGCGAGACGCTGCTGACCGGCTGGGTCGAGCCGTTCTGCGAGATCGCACGCCGGCTCGGCGGGCCCGACGAGCGCGCGAGCGTGCGCACCGCCTGGCGCGCACTGATCCCGAACCAGGCCCACGACTCGATCTGCGGCTGCAGCCAGGATCGTGTCCACCAGCACATGACGACGCGCTACGACGAGACGCTCGATCTCGGCCGCGAGACCCTGCAGCGGCTGCTCGAGCGAATCGCAGGCCTTGACGTCGGCCGCCAGATCGAGGTCGATCCCGACACGGGCGAGATCGGCATCGCCGTCTTCAACCCCTCGCCGCATACCCGCACCGATCGGGTGCGACTGCCCCTCGACGGCTTCCCGGCATTCTCACCCCGCGGCATCGCGCCCTTGCTCGGGCTGAACTTCAACCTCGAGGGAATCGAGGTCGACGGCCGCCCTGCGCGCATCCTCCGCGACAAGGGCACCGTGCGGCCGCGGCTCACTCAGGACCAACCGGTGCACGAGATCGAGTTCGTTGCCGAGGACGTGCCGGCGTTCGGCTTCAAGCGCATGCGGCTCGCGCGCAGCCCGGCACACGAGACCGAGAAGGACACCCACCGCACGATCGAGAACGGGCACGTCGAGGTCCACGCCGCGGCGGACGGCACGCTCTCGGTCGCGTGGGGAGACGTGAAGTTCGAGGGGCTCGGCGCGGTCGTCGACATCGGCGACCGGGGCGACAGCTACGACTTCGACCCGATCGCGGCCGTCGTCGAAGACGCACCGCTGACCCTCGAGGAGAACCGTGTGAAGCGGCGCCGGCATCCGTCGGGCATCCAGCGGCTGGTCGTCGACCGCGTGTTCCGCCTGCCCGAAGGCGTCGACGACGATCGCGAGCGGCGCTCGAAGCGCACGCTGCCCGTGCGCCTGCGGATGACCGCGACGATCTTTCCCGAGTCGCCGCGGGTCGACCTCGATGTCGAGCTGCGCAACCGCGTCAGCGATCATCGCCTGCAGCTCTGCTTCCCCACCGGCCGACCGGCGAGCGAGTGCTCGGCGCGCACGACCTTCGACGTGGTGACGCGCCCGACCGCCCGGCCCGACGACTCGGCCTGGACCCAGGCCGCGCCCGACACGTTCCCCCACCAGGGCTTCGTGTCGGCGAACGGGCTGCAGGTTGCAGCGCCCGGGCTCGTCGAGGCGCAGGTCACGCCCGACGGCACGATCGCCTTCACGCTCGTGCGCTCGGTCGGCTGGCTGTCGCGGAGCGACCTCAAGACGCGCCCCATGGAGGCGGGCCCAACCCTCGAGACACCCCACGCGCAGTGTCATGGCAGGGTGATGACGCGCCTCTCGCTCAGCCCCGGCGTCGACCCTGCCGCAGCGATCGACGCCGAGCTCGGGCTGCGCGCGGTGGCCACGGGTACGGTGCAGGCAGACGCGGCCGACCAGCCTCTCCTCGAGATCGACGACGCGCGCGTCGAGGTCAGCAGCTTCAAGCCCGCAGAGGACGGTCGGGGGAGCGTGCTGCGGCTGCTGAACGCCTCGGACGAGACGCGGCTCGCCACCGTGCGCCTCGGGCCGCCGCTCGCGCGGTGCATCGAACGCGCCGAGCTCGTACGGCTCGACGAGACCCCGACGGGCGGTACCGCGACCATCGAGGACGGCCTCATGTCGCTCGAGATCGGCGCCCACGCGCTCGCGTCGATCCGGCTCGTCTGACTCCGGCCTCGGCCGCCCCCACGGCTCGGCACCACGCGCGCCGCGGTGGCGCCCATTGGTGTCGGATACCCGATGGAAAGCCACAGCACAGCCTTCTAGACTGGAAGCATGGACGCAAGAACCGCTGCCTCGATGATTCGTGAAACCGACCACCTGACGGTCGGCCTTGGCCCCGCGCAGCCCGGTGGTCTGCTCGACGCGCTGAGCGAGCGCGACGACTGGGTGGATCTCCGGATCTTCGGCGCGCTGCTGGTCGGCTGGTACGACCTGTTCACGAAGAAGGGCGTCACCCTGCTCTCGGGCTTCTACGGCCCGATCGAGCGGATCCTGCTCGCGCAGGGACACACCGTCGAGTTCATCCCCTCTGACTTCCGGGGCTTCACCCGGGCGGTCCATCATCTCAAGCCGCGCGTGGTCGGCGTGACGGTGGCGCCACCCGACGAAGAGGGACGGCTCTCCCTCGCGTTGCACGCCGGCGCCGGTGTCGCGGATCTCTACGACGCGTGCTCCGATCCCGACCGCCTGGTCATCGCCGAGATCAACCCAGCGGTGCCCCGCACCTTCGGCCTGCCCCCGGACCACCCACATTGCGTCCACATCGACGACGTCGACGTGGTGTACGAGACCGATCACGCGCCCTTCGAGCTCGTCGAGCCGCCCCCGAGCAGCGTCGAGGTCGCGATCGCCGAGCACTGCAGCCGCTACGTCCACGACGGCTCGACCCTGCAGACGGGCATCGGCGGCATCCCGAACGCCGTCATGAAGCTCCTCGCCGAGGGCGACGGCAACGACTTCGGCGTGCACTCCGAGATGTTCACGACCGGGCTCATGAAGCTGCACCAGGCCGGCAAGGTCACGAACAAAAAGGGCGTCTACGACGGCTTCTCGCCGGCGACCTTTGCGGCCGGCACCCGCGAGCTCTACGAGTGGCTGGACCAGAACGAAGCCGTGCGCTTCCTGCCGGTCGAGTACGTGAACGATCCCTCGATCATCGCCCGCAACCGCGACTTCGTCTCGATCAACGGCGCGCTCTCGGTCGACCTGCAAGGCCAGATCGTCGCGGACAGCATCGCGGGTGATCAGTTCTCGGGCATCGGCGGCCACATGGACTTCGTGTCGGGTGCGCTCGGAGCGCCCCATGGTCACTCGCTCATCTGCCTGCCCTCGACGGCGGGCAACGACGCGAAGCGCGTGTCGCGCATCGTGCCGCAGCACCCGTCCGGCGCCCTGGTCACGACGCCGCGCCATCAGACCGACGTCATCGTCACCGAATGGGGCACCGCAGAGCTCGCCAACCGCACCGTCGCCGAGCGCGCCGAGGCCTTGATCGAGATCGCGCACCCCGCCGTGCGCGACGCGCTGCGCCAGGGCGCGACCGAGCTGCCGGACATTGCGCCCGATGCCGAGTGATCTCGCCCCCAGCGAGTAGAGAAGCTTCGACATGCCCGGCGACCCCATCACGCGCTATGACCTGATGCCCATCCCGCCCATCGACGCGCACACCGCCTGGTTCGACGCGGGCGCCGTGCGCATCGGCGTCGAGTATCGGCTGCTCTCCGAGGCGATCGCCGCGGCCAGCGCGATCGAGGCCGCCTCGGGCGACGATGCAGCCGGTCCCATCGGCCACGACCGGGGGGT
>CAYYSY010000176.1:0-9440 GCA_964474355.1 uncultured Spirochaetaceae bacterium
GACGCGGCGCGCAGCCGATCGACCGCGCGTCGCAGGGCCGCGTGGGCAGACGGCGAGCCGGCCTCGCCGCGCAGCTCGAGCACGACGCCCGCCACGCGGGGATCGTCGGCTGCGCGATCGAGACAGCGCAGCCAGTCGAGCAGGCTCGGCGGCGGATGGCGCCGGAAGAGCCCGGGCGCGTGCCACTCGTCGGGATCGCCCTCGATGGGCACGTGGAGCCAGTGGTCGACGCCCGGCCCGAGCGCCGAGCCGCGCACCCGGCGCTGCAGCCCCCGCCATCCCCCGGCGAGTCGAGACGTCAACGCGCCCGGCCGCGCCATGACGTCAGGACCGCCGCACTCGGCGATGGGAGATGTAGTCGACCATCAGGAACGAGCCGAGCTGATGAGGCTGCGTGTAGAAGGCCCGGCCGCGGTTGATCTGTGTCATCCGCTCGACGAAGCCGACGAGCTCGGGCGCGTCGTCGAGCATGAACGTGTTGATCGTGACGCCCTGCTGGGTGATCCGCTTCACCTGCTTGAGCGTCTCGGCGACCGCGTGCGGCGAGATGCCGCCCATCCCCATCGGCCACTCGACGCGCAGCTGGCCGTCGTCGAAGTACGCGGTGGGCTGCCCGTCGGTGATGACGATGATCTGCGGCGAGGCACACGGAAACCGCTGCAGGATGTCCTCGGCGACCATCAGCCCCTCCTGCAGGTTCGTGAAGGGGTCACCCATGTCCCAGCAGACCTCGGGCAGCTCGCGGATCTTGAGCTCGCGCGCGCGCGTCGAGAAGCCGACCACCGCGAAGTGGTCGCGGGGGAAGCGCGTGCGCACGAGCTGATCCATCGCGAGCGCCACGCGCTTGGCCGCAGGGAAGCGATCGGCCCAGCTCATCGACCAGCTCATGTCGAGCAGGAGCACGGTGGTGGTCTGCGTCGCGAAGTCCATCTGACGGATGGCGAAGTCGTCGATCTCGAGCCGCACGCGCCGCCGCCCCGTTTCCGCGTCTGTCTCGGCGCCGCCGCGCATCACGCCGTTCATCACCGTCTTCACGATGTCGACGTCGAGCGGGTCGCCGAAGCTCCACGGCTTCGTCTCGTCGGGGCGCGGGGTCGCGACGCCATAGCTCGGCGTGTCGTGCTCGCCGCCGAGCCCCTTGCGGAGCTGGTTGTACACGTCGGCGAGCGCCGAGGCGCCGATCTTGCGAATGGCCCGCGGCGTGAGCTCGCCGTCGCGCAGCAGCCCCTCGCGCGAGAAGTTCGACTCGAGGTCGCGGATGAGGATGAAGGACTGGGCGGCGGGGTCGCCGAGCATGTCGCGCAGCTGCTCGGGGGAGATCGGCTCGAAGTCGCCGTCCTCGAGCGCCTGGGCCATCTGCTCGAGCTGCTGGATCTGCTCGCGCACGTCCTGGGCCGTCTCGTAGTCGGCGGTCTCGTTGCCGCGGAAGCGCTGGCCCTGCTGCTCGAGGAACTCCTCAAGCTCGCGCAGCTGGTCGAGCTCGTCGAGCAGCTCTCGAAATTCCTCACCCGCCTGCTCGTCGGCGAAGTCGTGGTCGCGGAAGCGCTCGACGGCGTCGGCGAGCTTCTGGTCGCCCGCGTGGCGCTTGTTCATGAAATCGTTGTGCGCCTGCGACTCGTGGCCGTGCGTGTCGGTCTGGGCCTGCTGCTCGCGATCCATGATGTCTTCGAATCGCTCGCGCAAGGCGTCGGTCGCCTGGCTCATGTCGTACTTGTCATAGAGCTCGCGCGCCTGGTCGCGCAGCTCGCGCACCATCTCGTCGAGGCCCATGACGCGCATGTTCATGCCCGCCATCTCGAAGCCCTGGCGGCGCATCCACTCGAGCGCCTCGCGCGCGTCGAGCCCCTCCATCATCAGATCGGAGAGCGCGTCGAGCGCGCTCTTCACGTCCATCGAGAACTCGGGCTGCTGCCCGTCCCAGCGGCTGTAGCGAATGGCCCGGTCGAGGCGTCTCATGGACTGCCCACCCCATGCGCCCATGCGACCATTGATCGTCGCGCGGAGCGGGAGCGAATGGCCCGGTCGAGGTGTCTCATGCCGGGCTCAAGCCGCCTGATAGCGCGGGCCGTTCTCGCCGTCGCTCTTGTTCAGCTGATTGTGCAGGTGCAGACCTTCGAGGATGAACTCGATCGCGCTCGCCAGCCGACCCGGCGAGTCACCCCCGGCCAGCTGGGCCGCCGCGTCGCGCAGCCCCGGGATCTCGTCGAGGCCGTCGAGGTAGTCGGCCGCCTTCATCATCGGCCCGACCTCCACCTGCCAGCCCTGATTGAACGCCTCGACCACGGTGGCGAGACCTTCGCTGCCGAGCTGCTCGTCGAACACACGCCGCGTGGCGCGTCGCACGAGCCCCTCGATGATCTCCTCCTCCGAGGTGTCGGCGCCCGCGTACTCGAGCTCGATCTTGCCCTGGGTCGATGCGAGCAGCGCGGCGAGGTCGCTCACGCGGGGTACGGCCTCCGATTCGCCGAGCCGCATCGCGCGGCGCAGCGCGTTGGCCAGCAGGGTCTCGTAGTTCGCGACCGTCATGCGGACCGAGACGCCCGAGGACTGGGCGATGTCGGGCGAGCTGCGCGCCTCGAAGGTGATCTCGGCAATGATCGCCTCCATGAAGGGCGGCAGATGCAGATCGACGCCCGCGATGTCCGGGACGTGCGCCTCCTGACGGGCGATGGCGAGCTCGGTGTCGAGATCGACGGGGTAGTGGGTACGGATCTGCGCCGCGTAGCGGTCCTTCAGCGGCGTGATGATGCGTCCGCGGCTCGTGTAGTCCTCGGGGTTCGCGCTCGCGACGACGAGCACGTCCAGCGGCAGGCGCACCTGGTGCCCCTTGATCTGCACGTCACGCTCTTCGAGCACGTTGAAGAGGCCGACCTGCACCTTCTCCGTCAGATCGGGCAGCTCGTTGATGCAGAAGATCCCGCGGTGGCAGCGCGGCAACAGCCCGAAGTGGATCGTGTACTCGTCGGAGAGGTGGCGTCCCTCGGCGACCTTGATCGGGTCGATGTCACCGATGAGATCGGCCACCGACACGTCGGGGGTCGCGAGCTTCTCGGCATAGCGATCCGCCGACGCCAGCCAGGTGATCGGCGTCGCGTCCCCCATCTCGGCGACGCGCTCCTTGCCGTGCATCGAGATCGGATGGAAGGGGTCGTCGTTCACCTCGCTCCCGGCGACGACCGGGACCCACGGATCGAGCAGCGCCGTGAGCGCGCGAATCATGCGCGACTTGGCCTGCCCCCGTTCACCGAGGAAGATGAGGTCGTGCCCGCAGAGCAGCGCGTTCTGTACCGCCGGCACCACCGTGCCTTCGTAGCCGAGGATGCCGGGAAAGAGCGGCTCGCCCCCGCGCAGATGCTTCTCGAGGTTCTCGAGGATCTCGGAGCGCAGGCTCCGCGGCACCCAGCCGTTGGCCTTCAGCTCGCCGAGCGTGGTGGCGGTGGGACGGGAGGGGGGCACCTGGGTCATGGAAGCTCCACGCAAGAGGCGGTCAGAGGACTCGCCGGGCGATCGAGGGGACCCGGCCGAGTGGCGCATCGCCCATGAGTGTACCGGCCGCACGGCGGCCGGCGCCCGTCAGACCTGCTCGAGCGCCTTCTCGCCGAGCTTGCGCAGCCGCTCGACCACGTGGCGGATCACGAGGAGGACCGAGCCTTCGAGACTCACGTTCTCGATGATCGGCACGTCCTCGCGGTCGGCCTGCTCGAGCAGGTAGTCCTGGATCTCGAGGATCTCGTCGAGACGATCGATGTAGCGACCCGGGCGGCGGCTGCGCTCGCGCTCGGCTCGGGCCTTGAACTGCGCGCGCATGGCGTCGGGATCGAGCCGCGCGACGACCTGGAAGAACACGTGCGCCCGGCCCTCGTACTGGCTGAGATCGATGAGCCCCGGCACCAGGGCGACGCCGTCGAGCACGAGCGACGCGTTCTCCTCGACCGCGCGGTCGATGATCGCGCGCGCGCCCACCGAGACCGTGGACGTCTGCGCGAGGAAGCCCTCGATCACCGCGTCCTCCTGATCGACGACGCCAGGCAGCCCCTGATGCGCCGAGAACGAGGACGCATGGAGCGCCGGCATCAGATCCGGCGAGAGCATGATCCGCATCACCTGTCGGATGGCGTCCGTGGAGAGCACGCGGCTGATGCCGAGCCGCCGCGCCACCTCGAGGGCGATCGTCGTCTTGCCGACGCCCGCCGTGCCCCCGAGCAGCACGATCACCGGAAGCTCGGGCTCCTGGAACTCGCGCCAGACGTCGTAGCGCCCGGCGGTGCGCTCGCCGAAGCCGTCTCGCAGCTTGTCGTGCGCGAGCTGCCTCAGCACGCTGCGATCGATCTGTGTTCGGCCTTCGAGTCGAAGGTGCTGCTCGATGCGGGTCGCGACGTCATGGGCGTCCGCCGGCTCGATCGAGGCCGCCAGCAGTGACTGCGCGAGCGTCAGCTTCGAGAAGGGCTCGGAGCTCGACTCGTCGACGACCTCGAGCGCCGGCGGCAGCGGCATCGGCGGCTGGTGAGGAAAGTCCGCACCCAGCACCTCTTCGACGAAGCTCTTGAGATCGCCGCGCGCCACCTCGGTGCCGCCCTTGATCCGCTCGCGAACCTGCTCCGCGGTGGCCAGCGCGTCCTCGAAGGGCACCCCGCGAGCCATCAGCGAGTGCACCATGATTCCGCGCATGAAGGGCCGGCGGGCCTCGCCGGAGACCACCATCGTCCGGCGGCTGTCCCCCTCGGGCGAGCGGCCTCTCCCTTGCTGCTGCTTGTCCTTCCTGCGAGCCGCCATCTACGGAGACTAACCCGGCGCAGGGACCGGTACGAGGACCCCTCGATCCGGCGACGAGCGGGCCGATCCCCGGTGAATGCCCGACAGCGATTGGACGAAATGCCCGAAACTGGACAAAAAACGGGCGTCTTGGGTTGACTTGGCGCTCGGATCGCTCTTTCCTGCCAGAGTACGAGGGGTGGACCGTCCCGCGCCCTACCCCCCGATCTCCGCTCGGGCGCCTCGGTCCCACTCGTCATCAGTCGCGCGCTTTGCGCTTGCCGGCCCGCCGGCAAGCGCTCGGCGAAGACCCTGGGTCGCGACGAAGACGGGTGAACGGAAGGTGCGAAGAAGCGAGCCGGCGGCGGCGCCGAACGACGCCACCGGGTGGGGGATCGATGACCGAGCGCGCCGAACAGCCGCATTCCGAAACAGCCGAGTCGAGCGAGTCGCACAGCTCGAATCGAGATTCTCGAGGTGACCTTCAGCAGCCCGAGTACCGCCCGCAGGAGGTCGTACAGATCCTCGGGCTCACGCGGCGACAGCTGCAGTACTGGGCCCAGACCGACCTGGTCGTGCCCTCTGCACGCACACGCGGCGGTCACCACCGCTACACGTTCGAAGATCTCGTCGCGCTCAAGGCGACCAAGCGGCTGATCGACGCCGGCGTGTCGGTGCAGCGCATCCGCAGCAGCATCCAGGCGCTGCGGAAGATGCTTCCCCAGATCGAGCGTCCACTCGCCGAGCTCGTGCTCGTCGCCACCGGCGATGTGGTGCTCGTGTTTCGTGAGGACAGCGCCTTCGAGGCGGTCTCGGGTCAGGAGTGGGTCTTCGAGGTCGCGCGCTTCCAGCGCGAGCTCGAGAAGTGGCACGACCTGCGGCGCGCACGCCCCGTGCATCGCGCGCGCGCAGGACGGATCAGCCGGTCGGCGTGATCGACCGGGGTGCAGGTGCAGCAGCAGTTCTGGCGGGCGGTGGATGCAGCAGCGTTAGCAAGGAGCGAGCCGGACGCAGGAGCCGGCTGGCGGTCCGGTTGGGGGGCCGTTGCTGCATAGGGGGGACGCCATGCGCGTGATCGCGATCGTCAATCAGAAGGGAGGCTGCGGGAAGACCACGAGCACCGTCAGCCTGGCGGGGGCGCTCGCCGCAGACGGGCATCGGGTGCTGGTCGTCGACATGGACCCGCAGGCCCACGCCACACTGGCCCTCGGCATCGATCCCGAGGAGCTGGACGAGAACCTCTACGAGGTGCTCGCAGAGTCCTCCGGCGCGCTGCGCCTCGAACGCATCCTCATTCGCATCTCGGACGACATCGCCCTCGCCCCGTCCTCGATCGTGCTCTCCGCGGTGGAGCAGAAGCTCGCCAGCTTGCGCGACGACGCGCGCACCGAGCGGCTCAGCCGCGCCCTCACTGCCCTCGAGACGCCCTTCGACTTCGTGCTGATCGACTGTCCGCCCAACGTCGGGCTCCTCACGTTCAACGCCCTGCGTGCCGCGGGCGAGGTGATCATCCCGCTCGAGACGAGCTTCTTCGCCATCGACGGCGTACAGAAGCTGCTCGAGACGATCGCCCTGCTCTCCGATCGCATCGGCCACGAGCTCGACGTGCGGATCCTGCCCACGCTCTACGACGGGCGCACCCGCTACGCCCGCGAGACCCTCGGCGACATCCGCGAGCTCTTCAAGGATCTCTGCTTCGACGCGGTGATCCGCCAGAACGTGAAGCTCCGCGAGGCGGCGCGTCACGGCGTGCCGATCTGCCAGTACGCGCCGTCGGCCAACGGCGCCCTCGACTACGCAGCGGTGGCCCTCGAGCTCGCCGCGACGCTCCCGGACGTGCAGATCAGGGCGGCCATGCCCGCCGACGCCGCGGTGGCGCCGGAGATCGACGCCAGCGGGCGCGAGATCGTGATCCACTTCCGCGACGACGACGCGCGCGACGTGCGCATCGCCGGCGACTTCAATGGGTGGGTGCCCGACAAGGGCGTGCACTCGATGACCGAGGCCCAGGGCAAGACGACCGTGTGGACCAAGGTGCTGAACCTCCCGCCGGGTACGTACCAGTACCGCTACGTGGTCGACGGCGAGTGGCGCCCGGACCCCGCGAACCCCGAGTCGACCCAGGGCCCCGCCGGCAAGCCCAACTCCGTGCTCCACGTGCGGTAGAGGCCGGCGCGGAAGGCACAGGCGGCCCATTGCCCAGAGACCTCTCGGACGTCCTCCACTATTTCCTGCCCGAGACCGAGCCCTCGTCCCATCGCGTCGAGGGGGCCGAGCCGGATGGCCCCGGGGCCGACGCACGGCCTGCACCCGGCGAATGGGAGCGCCTGCCGATTCCGCCGCCGCACGGCACCAGCGACACGCCCGGCGCGCCGGTCACGGCACCGAAGGCGGCGCTGCCGATCGTGGCCATCCCGGCCGACGACGAGGACGTGGTGCGCGCCGCGCTGCTGTGGAACCTGAGCATCGAGATCGCGCGCCGCGGCGGCCGCAGCCTGCTGCTCCGCCCCGACAGGCCCGCTGCGGGACCAGCCTGGCCTCGGGCGGGCCGGCAGCCCCTCGGCGCCGAGCTCCTGCTGCGGCCCGCCCGCGACCTCGGCGAGCTCTACCGCGCGGCCGTCGATCTCGCGCTGCTTCGCGCCACGGCAGGCGAGCACGGCGTGGTGCTCGTGCAGGTGCCGCCCGAGTGGCTCGGCGCACCGGGCGACGGCGCGGCGCTGCTCAAGTGGACGCTGCTGCTGACGCGCTCGGAGACCGCTGATCTGCGCATGACCTGGCGCCTCGCGAGGACGCTCGTCGCCGCCCGGCCCGATGCGCGACTCGGGGTGACGATTCACGGGGCCACCAGCCGGGAGAGCGCCGAGCGGGGCTTCGGCTCGCTGGCGCGGGCCGCGCGTGCACGCCTCGGCCGCGACCTGTCGAGCTACGGTCTCCTCGTGGACGACCTGCACGTCTACCGGGCGCTGACCCATGAGCGCCCGATCGGCCTCACCCATCCGCAGAGCCTGGCGGCTCGTGCGCTGCACGACGTGGCCGGCATCCTGCTCGATGATGCGCGGGATCTCGACCTTGGATGAACGACCGGAAGCAGGGGTCGCGGGACGACGCGATCGCGCGCTCGACCCCGGTGGCCCGCTCGCGGCGACGCGCCGCCTGAGGACGAGCCTCCGGCGCGCCCTGCCCGGATTCGAGCCCGGGCTTCGCATCCTGGCCGAGGGCCTGCCGGCGGGAGGCGGCGCCATCGATCTGCTGGGGGCGGACGCCGACGGACGCCTCGTCCTGGTCTTCGTCGAGCCCGGCGACCGCGAAGCCGACGGCGCCCTCGCCTTCGCCCGCGCGCTGGCCAATCGGGCCTGGGTCCAGTCGGAGATGCCGGGCTGGCTCCAGCTCGTGCCCGACCTCGACGTCACGCCCCGCACCGAGGTCCGCTGCCTGCTCCTCTTGCGCGAGCTGGCGCCCAGCGTCCGCGCCGCGATCCGGGCGCTCCCCGATGGCTGGATCGAGCCCGTGCTCCACCGCCCGTACACGCACCGCGGTGACGAGTTCCTGCTCCTCGAGCAGGTCGACCGGCGCCCGGAGGCAGACGAGTCCGAGCAGGTCGAACCGGGCCCTGAGCCGCGCGCCGAGAGCGCCGCTGGCGGGTCGGACCCGCCGGCCGAGTCCGGGCGGCCGCTGCCGGCGCTTCGGAGCGGGCTCTCCCGGTCCGACTTCGCCCAGAGGGGCCCCTCGCCCACGCCGCGGCGGCGAAGCGAGCCCCCTCGGCCCCGCTTCGACGCGGCGCCGGGCGCGACGACCCGGCCCACGCCCCCTCGGGATACCGAGCGCTGACTTTTTCCGGCACCGGGTGACAAATTCTGACACCACGCAGCCAGCGACCGTCACTCCCAACCATGGGGGCCGTGCATCTGGGATCACGGCTCACCACTCGAGGCTGAACCTGGGGGGCCAAGGGGATTTGCTGTGGCTGCTGCTGTTGATGTTTCCGGATCGATCGATCCGACCCTGAATGCGACGGACGAAGAGCTGGTCGACGCCCTCCGAAAGGGCGACCGCGACGCCTTCGACACGCTCTACGACCGCTACTTCAAGCGCGTCTTCCACTTCACGGAGAAGCGCCTCCACAACCGGGCGGACGCGGAAGAGACCACACAGGAAGTCTTCATCAACGTGCTCGGCTCGATCGACTCGTACCGGGGCGAAGCCTCGTTCGCGGCCTGGGTCTTCGGAATCACCCGGCGCACGATCGCATCTCGCTTCAAGCGCAAGCGCCACGCGACCGTCCCGCTCGTCGATCAGGAGCCCGAGCCGACCCGAGCCGACGCACCGTCGGCCGGCCCCTCTCCGATCGAGTTCGTCGAGTACCAGGAGCGGCTCGCCCAGCTCGAAGACACCCTCGAACGACGCCTCTCGCCCGAGCAGCAGATGCTCTTCCGCCTCCATCATCTCGAAGACCGCCCGATCAGCGAGATCGCGAGCCGGCTCGACAAGACCGAGGACGCAGTGAAGTCCCACCTGTACCGTGCGCGCCGGCTGCTCCTGCAACGCTGACACGCGCGCTCGACAGAGCGGGTCGGAGCTGGCGCGCACCGTCGCACGCCGCACCCTGCTGCTAGACTGCGCGCCGATGGCCACGCCCTCCGCCGCGCACGCCCGGTCCGGCGATCGCCAGCGCCACGTGCGTGCCGAAG
>CAYYSY010000177.1:0-6867 GCA_964474355.1 uncultured Spirochaetaceae bacterium
ATCCAGAAGACCCAGAACGAGCTCTCCAAGCTGATCGAGAAGAAGGCGCCGAAGCCCGAAGCGGCCGAGGCGCCCGCAGCGACCGAGGAGCCGGCGAAGGCCGAGCCGGCGAAGAAGGGGATCCTCCACTGACCATGCAGCAGAAGGTCATCGAGTTCACGAACCTGCTCCGCAAGAGTGGGGTGCGTGTCTCCGTCGCCGAAGGCCTCGATGCGTTCCAGGCCCTCGAAGAGCTGTCGATCGACGATCGCGAGCTCTTCAAGGACGCCTTGCGCACGACGATGATCAAGCGAGGCGACGAGATCCCGACGTTCGACGAGCTCTTCGAGCTCTACTTCTCGGGCTTCTATGACTCGCTGCGCTCGCAGTTCGGTGACCTGGGCGAGCAGATGGGCGCCGAAGGCGTCGACCTCGACCATCTGCTCCAACAGCTCGCCGAGATGCTGCAGCAGATGGACGGCGACATGGATCTCAGCGAGCTCGCCAAGGCGCTGCTCACCCAGGATCTGTCGCAGCTCGAGAACCTGATCCGCGACGCGGCCCAGGACGCGGGCATCGACCGCATCGAGAACATGCTCCAGGTGGGCTTCTTCAGCCGCCGCACCCAGGAGCAGCTCGACATGGAAGGCGCGATGGGCGAGATCGAGTCGCTCACCGAGCGCATGGCCGGCATGGGCATGTCCGAAGAAGATCAAGAGGGCATGCAGAAGCTCATGCAGAAGCTGCAGGAGCTGATGCGGAAGACGGTCAAGAACTTCGTCGAGCAGGAGCTCCAGACGCGGAACCATGACTACATGGAGAAGTTCCGCAAGGAGATGCTGCAGGAGAAGAGCTTCTACCACCTGACCGAGGACGAGATCGCTCGCATGCGCGAGGTGGTGAATCGGCTCGCCCAGCGCATCAAGAACGTGCTCTCGATCCGCAAGAAGCGGATCAAGCGCGGCAAGCTCGATCTCCACAACACGCTCCGCCGCAACATGGCCCACGGCGGTATCCCCTTCGAGGTGGTCTACAAACACCGCCGCAAGGATCGCCCGAAGCTCGTCATCCTCTGCGACGTGAGCTCGTCGGTGGCCAACGTCTCGCGCTTCATGCTGCAGTTCATGTACGGGCTGCAGGAGGCGTTCAACAAGATCCAGTCATACGTCTTCGTGAGCGACCTCGGCGACGTGACCCCGGTCTTCAAGGACGGAGACGTGAACACCGCCATCGAGAAGGCCCTCGACGGCGGCGATGTCATCAACGTCTATACGCGCTCGAACTTCGGCAAGGCCTTCCACGACTTCTGGAAGGACCACCTGTCGATGATCGACAACAAGACGACCGTGCTGTTCCTGGGCGACGCGCGCAACAACTACAACGATCCGAAGGCCTGGTGTCTGCGCGACATCCACAACAAGGCCAAGAACGTGGTCTGGCTGAACCCCGAGAGCCCGAGCGCCTGGGGCTTCGGCGACAGTGTCATGGACCGCTACCTGCCGTACTGCGACATCGTCGAAGAGTGTCGCAACCTGCGGCAGCTCTCCCGGATCGTCGACCAGATCGTGCTGTAGCGTTCGCGCGCCACCGGCTCGCGTGGGGGCGCCTGATGGCAGCTTGCGCGGCCCGCCTCTACGCGCGCAGCCATCGCGTATAGGCCGCAGGCGGGAAGAACGCGAGCGCCATCGCGACGCTCGAGATGCCTCCGAAGACGGCGGTCACCAGGTGCACGAACGGATCTTCGGCGCTCGCCCGGCCGAGGAGCTGGCTCGCGACGAAGGCGAGCGTGATCACCATGGTCGAGCCGCCGAACGCGCTCCACAGCCAGAACCGATTCACGGTGATCGCGTCGCTCAGCCCGAGGTCCAGGCGCCGACGCGCCATCCGCGCCTGGGCGATGCCCTCCCAGGTCGTCCAGCCGAAGGCGCCGACACAGGCCGCCTGGAGGACGAGGTTCCAGCGCGCCGTGACCGCCATCGACCCGAGGCTCGGGTTGGCGTGCATCACCGTCCAGATGGCGCCGATCGACCCGATGGCGAGGCACAGGCAAGCGATCGCGACGACGCCCGCCGCCGCTCGTGTCCTGCGGAACACCTGCCACGTGAACAGGTAGAACGCCGCGATGCCGGCGTTCGTGAAGACCATCCCGACGACGTAGGCCGAGGTCCACATCTCACCGATCGTCGCGACGCCGTTGCCTGACATGAGGGAGGCCGGGTACCCGACGAGGCCGATGGCCGCGAAGCCGAGCCCGCAATAGAGCTCGGGCGCTTCGTGCGACCGGGCCGCTCGCCACAGCAGGCGGATACCGACGGCGCTGCACGTGAGGATGAAGAACAGCATGGCGACCGCGACGAGCACGAGCACGGGTCGTCCCCCCATGCGGCCGGCTGGCCGCGCATCTGCGACGGATCGGAGGAGCGGCGGGGCGACTTGATGAGCTGCGGTCGACTCGTCAGCGGTGGGGGAGCGTCGCCGCGTCTGCGAGCGCCGGATGCGCCTGGCCGTCGAGGGGGGCGCCGGGGGCGATCCCCAGCAGTGCCGCGACCGTCGGGTGTACGTCGATGCTCCGCAGGCCGTCGAGGGCGGTGCCGGCTGGCACTGACCGTCCCCAGGCGAAGAACACCGCGTTCACACCAGGTGCGGCCTCGGGCCTGTAGCCGTGCATGCCCCTGGCGCGCTCGACCTCGAACGTCTGGCCACCGACCCGGCCGAGCCAGCGCAGATACCAGGGGACGTGGGCCAGGTCGGCGCCCCAGTAGCCCGGATGGGCCGCGAGAAGCAGGTCACCGGCCCGGGCCGAGGGGCCGATGTGGATGCCGTCGGGTGGGTCGCCAGGGTCGATCACGTCATAGTGCGCGCCGCCTTCGAGGGCGATCCGTGCCGCCTCGCGCTCGGACGGCGCGTCGAGATATATGTGGGCGATCGCGCCGGCGCCGACCACGCGGGCTTCGACCCCCGCCCCGCGAACGATCCCCTCGTAGTTCAGCATCGTGTTCACGGCATCGACCATGCCGTGGTCCGTCGTGACCACGAGCGAGACCGAGTCGCGGAGTGCGAGTGCCTCGATGGCTTCGGTCACGCGGCCGATCTGCGCGTCGACCTCGGCCGTGGCTGCGAGGGTCTCCGGCGCGGTGGGACCGAAGGTGTGGCCGGTGCCGTCGGGCTCGGTGACGTAGGCGCTGATCAGCCCGATGTCCGGCCGCTCCGTGAGGACCTCGAGCACCCGGTCGATCTGCTCGGCACCGCTGGGGGGAGGCACCCGGAAGGGCTCGGCGATGGTGGCGAGCTTGCCGCGCGTCGTCGACGAGTTGCCGACCGGTCCGAAGACCGCGCTCCGCACGCCCTGGGCCTCGGCGACCTCGTGGATCAGCTCGCACTGCACGATCCAGTCCGCATCGCCCTTGGCGTTGTAGACGCCACGCTCGGGGTCGACGAAGTGGTTGGAGACGATGCCGTGCCGCTCGGGTCTGCAGCCGGTGCCCAGACCGAAGTGGTTGGGCATGGAGAGCGTCGGAAACTCGGGCCGCATCGAGAGGGTCCAGGCGCCTTCGCGCGCGATCCGGTCGAGATGCGGCGTGTCAGCGGCACGTACGGCAGCGGGGGAGAGCCCATCGAAGATCAGCAGCACGAGGCGCCGCGGGTCTCGGGTGCGCGTAGGAACGGCGGCGACGAAGTCGCTCGCCGGCTCGACGAATCGTCGCGACGGAATCTCGTAGGGCGCCGGGGCGTGGAAGGCGACGAGGCCCAGCGCCGTGACGGCGAGCAGCGCGACGAACATGGCGACTCGGCGAACCATTGAGAGATTCCTCGAAGTCTTGGCCCGGAGCGCGCTCGTCCAGAAACGAAGAACGCCCCGCCGGCGAACCGACGGGGCGTCAAAGGGGGAGGGCGGTGGACTCTTTAATGGGGGGTGAGAGGTTGGACATTTCCGAGAGAAATGACCAATCCACCGCCACTCCGAAACCCTTTGCTTCCTCAGTCTGTGGTCGCGATCACGACCTTGGACGATTATGGCTGGATCGGTTCCGATGTCAATCATGATTTGATTTTCGGAGCGAATGAGATGTCCCGAAAAGCGGAGCCAAAACGGGACAATAGAGCGCAACTTTCGTCAATTTCGTGCGTTTCCGAGGGGGACCGCCCGCGACCCGGGTCCGATTTGGCCGCTCCCGCCCGGTCGAGTACGTTGCTCGCGCCCGCGACCCGGCGCAGGGCGCCCCCCTCCCGATGAGGATCCGAGCTCGTGAGCCACCCCCGCACCTTCCACATCCGCACCTACGGGTGCCAGATGAACGTCCACGACTCGGAGAAGATCGAGAACCTGCTCTTCCACGCCGGCCTGCGTCCGGCGCCCGGCGAGGACGACGCCGACGTCCTCATCATCAACACGTGCTCGATCCGCGACAAGGCCGAGAATCAGCTCTACAGCGACCTCGGCAAGCTGCGCGGCTGGCGCGCCGACCGACCGGGCCGCGCACTCGGCGTCGGCGGCTGTGTGGCGCAGCAGGTCGGCGACGGGCTGCTCGCCCGATTCACCCACCTCGACTTCGTGTTCGGCACCCACAACCTCCGCCACGTACCGGCGATGGTCGAGGCCGCCACCCACGGCGAGCGGGCCGCCGACACCGCCGAGACGAGCGATCTCGACCGATTCGATCTGCCCGCAGCCCACACCGAGCGCGCCCCCCGCGCCGGCGGCAAGGCCTTCGTCACGATCATGGAGGGCTGCGACATGTTCTGCAGCTTCTGCATCGTGCCGACGACCCGGGGCCGAGAGATCAGTCGCCCGGCGGACGCCATTCTCGCCGAGGCGCGGCAGCTCGCCGAGGCGGGCATCCGCGAGATCACGCTGCTCGGGCAGACGGTGAACGCCTATGGCCGCCACGACGTGCGACGAGGCAAGGCCGCCGAGAAGGGCACGATGCCCTTCGCAGAGCTGCTGCGCGCGCTCGACGCCGTGCCCGGCCTCGAGCGCATCCGCTACACGAGCCCGCACCCGCTCTTCTTCGATGACGACCTCGTCACCGCCCACGGCGAGCTCGAGCGGCTCTGCCCGCACATCCACCTGCCGGTGCAGAGCGGCTCGAATCGGGTGCTCGACGCCATGCGCCGCCGCTACACCCGCGAGCGCTACCTCGAGATCGTCGCGGCCCTGAAGGCGGCCCGGCCGGATCTCACGCTCAGCACCGACCTGATCGTGGGCTTCCCGAGCGAGACCGAGGGCGAGCTCGAGGAGACGCTCGACCTGGTGCGCCAGGCCGGCTTCGTCGACAGCTTCAGCTTCAAGTACTCGCCGCGCCCCGGTACCCAGGCCGCGGGCATGGAGGGCAGCGTGCCGCCCGAGGAGGCCCAGCGTCGTCTCATGGCACTGCAATCGCTCCAGCGGGAGCAGACGCTCGCGTACCACCGCAGCCGCGTGGGCGACGCGACGACGATCCTGGTGGAGGGCGAGAGCCGCTACGGGGCGGGGCAGGTCTGTGGCCGCGACCCGCACCACCGTGTGGTCAACGTCTCACCGCCCGAGGGCATGATCTTCACGGCGGGCGTCGACCCCGGGACGCTCCTCGAGGTCGAGATCGTGGAGGCCACCCCCCACAGCTTGATCGGTTCTCCCCCCGCAGTAGCAGGCGCGGCCCGAACCCCGGGAAAAACCGCCGAAATCGGAGCTTCGGCGGTGAAGTGGGCGCCCCGGCCCGCCGATGAGGATCGGTGGAGGGGCTCGCGCCCGGAGGCGCCGAGCGACCCCCTCCGCGTCATCAGCTGATCGGCCCGCTCGCCGCGGGCCCGGCCTGCTGAGCGAGGGGAACGATGCCGAAAGCGCGTGTGCTGGCGGTCGACGACCAGCGCTACTTCCGCGAGCTGATCGAGGGACTCCTCTGCGATGAGGGGTACGAGGTGCAGACCGCCTCGAGCGGCGAAGAAGCGCTGCACATCCTCGAGCGCGAAGACTTCGACATCATCCTGACCGACCTCGTGATGCCGGGCATCGACGGCAGCGAGCTGGTCGCGCGCATCAAGGAGCGCATCCCCGAGCAGGAAATCGTCATGGTGACCGGCGTGGTCGACGTGAAGTCGGCCGTCGAGGCCATGAAGCAGGGCGCCACCGACTACATCCTGAAGCCCTTCGATCGCAAGGTCCTCGTGCGCTCGCTCGAGAAGATCCTGCAGCGCCGCCGCCTGCGCGACGAGCACGAACGGCTGATGGCCGAGAACCTCGAGTACATGAGCGTGCTCTCGCTCTATGAGCGTGCCGCTGCTCTGTTTTCGACGCTCAGCCTGGAGCCGCTCTCCGAGCGCCTCGTCGAGGGGCTCTGCCTCGAGACCCGGGCCCAGGGCGGCGTGCTGTGGATCGCGCGCGACCTCGGCAGCCAGACGCTGCGGCTGGCAGCGGCTCGTGGCCTCATCCGCGTCGAGGAGGAGCCCGAGACACTCGACGCCACGGCGCTCGGCGGAGAGTTCGCGAAGGTCCGGGGCGGCGAGCGCTCGTTCGTGGCGCCGGTGTCTCGCGGCGGCAACGAGCACGAGGCGCTCTGCGTGCCGCTCCGCAAGGGCACCGAGCTGGTCGGGCTCGCGCGGCTGTCGGACAAGCTCGACGGCGCCGCGTTAAACGACCGCGACCGCGCGGCCGCCGAGAAGTTCGTCGACTTCGGCGCCCAGGCCCTCGACAACGCGCTGCGCTTCCACGGCCTCGAGCGCCGCTCGTTCCGCGACCCGACGACGAAGGCCTACACGCGCGCCTACTTCGAGGACGTGGTCCGCAACGAGATCCAGAAGGCCGGCCGCTTCGGGCACCGCTTCTCGCTGATCCACGCCCACCTGGACGGCCTCGCCGAGTTCCGCCGCACGAAGAGCGAGACCGACTTCGCCCACTGGCTCGAGGAGATG
>CAYYSY010000178.1:0-13597 GCA_964474355.1 uncultured Spirochaetaceae bacterium
GGATCCTCTGCCGCGCGCACGGCAGCGACGAAGGCCTTCATCAGCGCCGGATCCTTGGCGTGATTCTCGCCCTCGACGCCGGTCGCGACGTCGACGCCCCACGGCGGCAGGTCACCCACGTCGGCGAGCGCCTCGGCCACGTTGTCGGGATTCAGTCCGCCGGCAATGATGATGTCCTGCCCAGTGGCGATCATCTCCTCGGCCTCGCTACAATCCCACGACTGGCCCTGCCCGCCGCCCGCGTGAGGATGGTCGAGCAGCAGGATCGCGCTCGGGTACGCCTCGGCCGCCTCGGCATCCGCCCCGCGGATCGCCTTGATCGCCGGAAGGTCGATCGACTCGAGATCTTCCTCGGTCTCGTCCCCATGGAACTGCACGCGCTCGAAGTCGCACACGCGCAATACCTTGTCGATCTCGTCCCAGGTCGCGTCTCGAAACACGGCGACGCGCTCGACGGGGGCATCCGCGAGCGCCTCGCAGATGGCCTCGGCCGCGTGCACGTCGACGCAGCGCGGGCTCTCGGGGACGAAATTCAGTCCGATGAGATCGGCGCCGGCGTCGACCGCCGCCAATGCCTCTTCGATGGTCCGGATGCCGCAGATCTTGATGCGTACCGTTCCGCTCACGTGAGCCTCCGCAGGTCTTCGAGTGCTTGGGTGACGTCGCCCTGGCGCATCAACGACTCGCCGACCAGGAACGCCTCGGCGCCATGATCGAGCAGTCGGCGCACGTCCGCCGGCGATCCGATACCGCTCTCCGCGACGAAGAGCACGTCGCGACCGGGCGGCAGCGCTGCAGCGACCCGCTCCGTGGTCGCGAGATCGGTCTCGAACGTACGCAGGTCGCGATTGTTCACGCCGACGAGATCCGCCCCGGCGGCGAGCGCCACCTCGAGCTCGCGCTCATCGTGCACCTCGACGAGCACGTCGAGGCCGAGCTTGCGCGCGTAGGCGTGGAAGGCGCTCACCTCTTCGGCGGCCAGCGCGGCGACGATCAGCAGCACCGCGTCGGCGCCCGTCAATCGCGCTTCGTCGATCTGGTAGACGTCGACGACGAAATCCTTTCGCAGGAGCGGCAGCGACACCGCCGCGCGCACCTTCGCCAGATACTCGAGGTGGCCACCGAAATACGACTCGTCGGTCAGGACCGACAGGCAGGCCGCTCCGCCCTTCTCGTACCCGCGCGCGAGCACGACCGGGTCGAAGTCCTCGCGGATCAGCCCCTTGCTCGGCGAGCGACGCTTCAGCTCCGCGATGATGGCCGGCGGCTCGCCCTCGCGCAGCGCAGCGCGGAAACCTCGCGGCGCATCCGTCACGGACGCGGCGCGATCGGCCATCTCGTCCGCCGCAACGCGCCCGCGCGCTGCCTCGACCTCGTCGCGCTTGGTCGCCAGGATGTCGTCGAGGATCGTCATGCGCCCGAGGCCTCCTGCGTCGCGGCGACGAGCGCGTCGAGCTTCTCTGCCGCCCTGCCCGAGTCGATGCTCTCCGCGGCGATGCCGATCCCCTCGGCGAGGTCCGAGGCCTTGCCCGCGACCCACAGCACCGCCGCCGCGTTGAGCAGCACGATGTCTCGGCGGGCGCCCTCTTCGCCGGCTAGGACCGCCCGCAGCATCGACGCGTTCTCGGCGGGCTCGCCGCCTGCCAACGCGCCGGGCTCGGCGACCTCGAGCCCCATCGTCTCCGGCTTCACCTCGAGCTCGGTCACACGCTCGCCATCGAAGAACGCGGCACGGCTCGGACCGGTGGTCGTCAGCTCATCCATCCCGTCCGAGCCGTGGACCACCAGCGCGCGCTCCGCGCCGAGCGCGCCCAGTGCGTCGGCGAGCGGGCGCACGAGCGAATCGTCATAGACGCCGACGACCTGGCGCTTCGCGCCGGCGGGGTTCAGCAGCGGCCCGAGCGCGTTGATCACCGTGCGCACGCCGAGCTCGGCGCGGACGGGCGCGAGGTGCTTGAACGCAGGGTGGGCGGTGCGCGCAAAGAAGGGCGCGATCCCGATGCGCTCGAGGATCTCGCCGCACGTCGAGATCGGCAGGTCGATGCGGACGCCGAGGGCCTCGAACGTGTCAAAGCTGCCCGTGCGACTGCTCGCCGCTCGATTGCCGTGCTTCGCCACCGGCACGCCTGCGCCGGCGACGACGAATGCGACCGTCGTCGAGATGTTGAACGTGTCGATGCCCGAGCCGCCGGTGCCGCAGCAATCGACCGGCGCGACGCTCACATCGGCGCGATCGGACGCCGCGCGCAGGGCCCGCGCCACCGCGACGAGCTCGTCGACGGTCTCGCCCTTCATCCGCAGCCCGACCAGCAGGCCCGCGATCTGAACGGGGCTGGCCTCGCCCGCCACGATCTCGCCGAAGGCCGCCTCGAGCAGCGCCGGCTCGACATCGGCCCCCTCGACCACCGTGCGAAGCGCCTCGGCCACACTCATGCGGAGGTGGCCTCCCGACAGACACCGAGAAAGTTCTCGAGCAGGTCCTTGCCCGGCCGCGTGAGGATCGACTCCGGATGAAACTGCACGCCCTCGATGGCGAGCTCCCTGTGACGCACCCCCATGATCTCGCCGTCATCGGTGCGTGCCGTCGCTTCGAGCTCGTCGGGCATCGAAGCGGGCTCGATCACGAGCGAGTGATAGCGGGTCGCTTCGAAGGGCTGGGGCAGACCGGCGAAGACGCCGCGATCGTCGTGCTCGATGCGCGAGGTCTTGCCGTGCATGATCGAGCGCGCGCGTACGATCCGGCCGCCAAAGGCCTGACCGATCGACTGGTGACCGAGGCAGACGCCGAGGATCGGAATGCCCGCTTGGGCGAAGCGCGTCACGCACTCGACCGAGACGCCGGCGTCGTCGGGGTTGCCCGGGCCGGGCGAGATCACGAGCCCGGCGGGCTCGCGCGCGAGCAGCTGATCGACGGTCTCGACGTCGTTGCGCACGACGTCCGTCTCGGCGCCGAGCTCCCCCAGGTACTGGACGAGGTTGTACGTGAACGAGTCGTAGTTATCGATCATCAGGAGGCGCATCAGTCTATGCCCTCCCGCGCGAGATCGATCGCCTGCAGCACGGCGCGCGCCTTGTTGATGCACTCCTCGAACTCGAACTCCGGCGTCGAGTCCGCGACGATGCCCGCGCCCGATTGCAGCGAGATCACGCCGTCGTTCACGACCATCGTGCGAATGGTGATGGCCATGTCCATGTTGCCCGAGTAGTCGACGTAGCCGACGCAGCCGCCGTAGGGGCCGCGCCGCACGGTCTCGAGCTCGTCGATGATCTCCATCGCGCGCACCTTGGGCGCGCCGCTGAGCGTACCGGCCGGGAACGTCGCGCGGAGCACGTCGAGCCAGTCCTGGCCGCCGCGCAGCTCGCCCTGCACGTTCGACACGATGTGCATGACGTGGCTGTAGCGCTCGATCAGCGCGTACTCGTTCACGTGCACGCTGCCGATCTTCGCGATGCGGCCGACGTCGTTTCGCCCGAGGTCCACGAGCATCACGTGCTCGCTGCGCTCCTTGTCGTCGGCGAGCAGCTCCGCCTCGAGGGCGAGATCCTCCGCCTCCGTCGCGCCGCGCTTGCGCGTGCCGGCGATCGGTCGCACGTCGACCTGTCCATCCTCGAGCCGAACGAGGATCTCGGGCGACGAGCCCACGAGCACCGCGTCCTCCATGCGCACGAAGAGCAGATAGGGGCTCGGGTTGATCGCCCGCAGATGGCGGTAGATCAGGAAGGGGTCGACCTGCAGCGGCATCCGGAACTGCTGCGCGAGCACGACCTGGAAGATGTCGCCGGCCTCGATGTACTCCTTTGCCCGCTTGACGATGTCGTGGAACTGCTCCTCGCCCACGCTGCGATCGACGTCCATCGGCTCACGCACGGGTGCATTCGTCTCGATCGTCGGCATCGGCTCACGAAGCGTGCGCACGGTCGCCTCGACGCCGGCGAGCGCCTCGTCGTAACGCGCCTTCGGGTCATCGCCCTCGTCGAGCTTCACGTGCCGAACGATCAGCGCGTGATGGCGCACGTTGTCGTAGACGACGACGGTCTCGGGAAAGCTGAACCACAGATCGGGCAGGCCGATCTTGTCGGGATTTTCATCGGGGAGCTTCTCGACGAAGCGGACCCAGTCGTAGCCGACCATGCCGACTGCCCCGCCGATGAAGCGCGGCAGCTCGTCGCCCTCTGGCAGGACGGCCTTCAGCGAAGCGAGATGGTCGCGGAGCACCTCGAGGGGATCGCCCTCGACGCTGAAGCTCCGGGTCTCGCCGCCTTCGACCCACTCCACGTCGCGGCCCCGGGCGCGGAACATCGCGCGGGATCCCGTGCCGATGAAGCTGTATCGGGCCCACTTCTCCCCGCCCTCGACGGACTCGAGCAAGAAGCTCGTGCGGCCATCGTCGAGGCGGTGGAAGATCGAGAGCGGTGTATCGAGGTCGGCGAGGATCTCCCGCACCACCGGCACCATGTTGCCGTGCTGGGCGAGCTCGACGAACTCCTCGCGGGACGGGCGGAGCAAGGCTTCCTCAGCGGGCGCGGTGGCCAATCGGGAACTGTGGACGTCACAGACCCGGTGCGGGCGGGGGGCCAAAAACCCGAGAGAGACTAGGGGGTTGAACGGCCAAGATCAAGCTGGACGAACCGCGGCGAGTGGATTCGGCACTGACTGACGGACACGCGCGCGCTCGGTCAGGCCGCGACCTCGAGGCTGGCGCTGAGGCTCTCGACGTCCGCGGCCACCAGGACGTCGTCGACGAGCCGGACGAGCTTCCGATCGAGCAGCTGATGCAGGGCCCGGTGGGCCTCGAGCATCGACAGCCCGGCCTCTTCGGCGAGGCCGCGAAGGCTCGTCTCGATCCGCACCCCGTGCTCCGGGTCCTGCTGGGCGCCGCGCACGAGCGCGCGCACGATCGGTCGGAGCAGATCGTCGACGCCGAGCGCGGCGAGTCGCCGCTCGGATTCCTTCAGTCGGCCCGACAGGCGGCTGATGATGCGGATCGCGATCTCGGGCCGCTCGACGCACATCGCCTCGAGGATCTCGCCGTCCAGCATGAGGAGCCGGGCTGATTTCACGGCCGCCGCACGGGCGGCGCGGGGCTCGCCGAGGACCACGCTCATCTCGCCGAAGAAATCGCCGGGGCCGAGCCGCGCGACCGTGCGCCGGCCGACTCCGCCTACCCGGCTGAGCTCGACCTCGCCCGAGTGGATCACGTAGATCGTGTCGCCCGAATCGCCCTCTTCGAAGATCGTCTCGCCGGCCTCGAAGCTCTGCTCGTAGCTCTCGCGCACGAAGATGTCGGTGTTCTGGCCCAGGGTCCCGCCCTCCACCGGCGCTCGCCGGAGCGGCGCCTGGAGGTGCGGATCGACGCTTCCGCCGCGTCGCTTGAGTCGACACGGACGGCGCGGCCGGGGCAGTCGGGCATTCGGTTGCGGCTGCGCCCCGTGCGCCGTCACGGGAACCGAGGGCGCTCCACGGCGGTTTCTTCAGCGCCGGCTCTGGGCGCGCGTTGCGGACATCAGCCGGCGGCCGGCGGCGCTTCGGTCGGCGCCTCGGGCTCCGCGCGTGGGGCGCGCAGCCGCGCGACCGTCTCCTCGAGCGTCGCGCGCTCGATCAGGCCGACGTGCTGCTCGTGCACGAGGCCGTCGGGCGAGATGATGAGCAGGGTCGGGAACCCCAACGCGCCGATCTTGCGCGCGAGGGGCTCGCCGTCGAGCAGCACCGGATAGCGGACGTCCTTCTGGGCGACCCAGTCGGCGACCACGTCCTCCCCCGCCGTGTCGACGGAGATGCCGAAGAGCGCGATGTCGGGCTCGTCGCGATGCGCCTCCCAGAAGGCATTCAGCCCGGGGACCTGGAACTCGCAGGGCGGACACCAGGTGGCCCAGAAGTCGACGATCACGATCCTGCCCGCCAGCTCGTCCGAGGTGACGCGCCCGCCGCCGAGTCGGGCCAGATCGAAGGGCGGAGACGGCTCGAGGCTCCGCTCGACGGGGGCCGTCTCGGCTCCGGGGACACCATCGGGCGCGGTGCCGGCGTCGCCACAGCCGGCGAGGCCGAGCGCGAGCGCGACTGCTGCGAGCCACGCGAACGGCGTGGCCCGGTATCCAAGGGGGACCGTCACTGCAGGGCCCGCTCCACCGCGTTCACGAAGTCGTTCATGAACGAGAATCGACTGTTGAAGGCGGTCAGGGAGTTCGTCGCGAGCAGCACCCCTCCCACCATCAGGATCGAGCCCGACGCGATCTCGAGCTTGCGAAAGTGCCGCTTCACCCTCGCGAACGTGTTGAAGAACGTCTCGATCGACCAGCCCGCGGCGAGGAACGGGACGGCGAGTCCTGCCGAGTAGATCGAGAGCAGGACCGTCCCCTCGATCACCGTCTCCCGGCTGCCCGCCATCGTCAGCACCGAGCTCAGGATCGGCCCGACGCACGGCGACCATCCCAGCGCGAAGCCGGCACCCACGAGGAACGTCTCGGCGAAGTGATGGTGCTTCATTTCGTACTGCACGCGGGCATCGCGGTAGAGCTGCTTGATCGGCACCAGCCCCGTCATGTGGAGGCCGAGCACGATGATCAGCACACCGGCGAGCTGGGAGATCCCCATCTCGATGCCCCAGACCTCGATCCGCCATGCGCGGACCGTCTGTCCGAGGGCGACCGCTCCGATGCCGAGCGTCACGAAGACCACCGAGAAGCCGAGGACGAAGCCGAGGCAGGCGCGCATGACCTTGCGGCGCAGCTCGTGATTGTGGACGCCCTGCTCCATCTCCTCGACGGAGATGCCCGAGACGAGCGACAGGTACGCGGGCATGAGCGGGAGCACGCACGGCGAGAAGACCGAGAGCAGCCCTGCCGCGAAGGCGAGCGGGAGATGGGTGGCGATGGATTCCATGGCGGGACCGTTTGGAGGGTCGCGCGGGCGGATCGGTGCCGCCACTTTCGCACAAACCTGCCGAGTCGCGCCCAAGGCGCATCCCCTCCGGGAAGCCGGCCCGGATGCGCCCATCACGCAGCCCGGCCGGCCCCCGAAAGAGACGCTCCGCCGATCTACCAGGCCTCGGGGGCCGAGGCGACCTGCGGCGCTGCTTCGCGGTACTCGGGGGCACGCCCCACGAACTCGAGCCCCTCCTGCCCCTGCAGCATCTCGGGCGTGATGACGTACGTGCCCCGCACCGAGCGCGTCGCCACGGTCTGCGCGACCTTGCCGTCACCGCCCGAAAAGATCCAGGCGAAGCCCGCGGCCGTCGTGCCTCCGGCCGCATAGACGAGCTTCAGCGGGCCGTAGACGAGGCTCGAGATGGCCGCGGCCGCACCGAGCCCGCCCTCTGTGGCCGTATTCTGATCGCCGCCGGCCCATGCCGACGGAGCCACGAGCAAGGCAATCACCAGGATCAGGGCAGACGCCCCCTGCCCGCGCCCACGGCCAACCGTTCGCCGGACGCACAACGAGTGCGCCCGGTCCAACACCGGATGTCGAGAATTCATTTCACCTCTCACGGCGACGCACCTCTCGGCACGCAGCCCAAATGGGCGACCAGGTCGCCCGTTCCCCCATGCGGAAGTGTTCCTCTGAACGACCGCGTCGGCAAGCCGGGGGTTCCGACACCCGGCCGACTCGGCGTCGGTGATCGTCACATCACTGTGACGAAGGTCAGAAAGCGCGCTTCGAGTCGAGCAGCAGCGTCACGGGGCCGTCGTTCTCGAGACCCACCCGCATGTGGGCGCCGAAGCGTCCCGTGACGACGCGCACACCCTCGGCCCGGGCGACCTCGACCACGGCGTCGACCAGCGGCTCGGCCACCTCGGGCGGCGCCGCGGCGCCGAAGGATGGGCGGCGGCCCTTGCGCGCATCGGCCAGCAGCGTGAACTGCGACACCACGAGCAGGTCGCCTTCGCCATCGAGCAGCGAGCGGTTCATGCGCCCTTCCTCGTCCTCGAAGATCCGCAGCCCGACGAGCTTGCGGGCGATGTCCTCGGCATCCGCGCGGGCGTCATCGTGGGTCACGCCGACGAGCACGAGGAGCCCGGCATCGATCTCGGCGACGCGCTCGTCGCCCACGTCGACGTGTGCGTGACTCACGCGCTGGACGACCGCCCGCATGCCGCAGACCTAGATCTGGTCCTGCCGCGCGAAGCGGCCGGTGTGGAAGGCCTCGCCCTCGGTCCGCATCAGCACGATCTGGCAGATACGGGTGCCGGCGTGGATCAGCAGCGGGCGGTGCGAGACGTTGCTCATCTCGAGCACCTGATGGTTGTCGACACCCGGCTGCACGAACGCCGACGTGACGTGGATCATGAGCCCGAGGCGGGCGAAGCGGCTGCGTCCCTCGAGCGTGCCGCAGACGTCACCGGGCAGCTGGATGCGCTCGCGGGTGATGCCGTGGATCGTCTCGCCGGGGTCGAGCTGGAAGGAATGGGCGAGCGGCTCGACGCGGGTGTGGATGCGAAAGTCGGTGTCGTCGTCGATCGGGATCGGCTCGGAGCCCGGCTCGATCACCCGAATCTCGTCACCGAGCGTCAGGTCGATGGAGGCGGCGCCCACGAGATCGCGCTCGAACGGCGTGATCACGATTCGGCCTGCATCGATCTCGGCGAGGATCACGTCTCGGGTCAGCACGGACATCGGCGCGCGCATGATAACGTACGGCGCATGCCGCCCTCCTCCGACTCATCCGTGCACCCCTACTTCGACGTGCCCCGGCCCACGGTGCTCGGCCATCGCGGCACCGCCGGCTCGGCGCCCGAGAACACGCTGGCGAGCTTCGCGCTCGCCCTCGAGCAGGGGGCCGACATCCTCGAGAGCGACGTCCACGTGACGGCGGACGGCGTGCCGGTGCTGATCCACGACCCGAGCGTCGATCGCACCACCGAGGGCTCGGGCCGCGTCGACGACCTGTCTTTCGAGGCGCTCTCGGCGCTCGATGCGGGTTACTGGTTCGGCCCCGACGACGGCGGCCCGAAGCACCCGGAGCGCGGGCGGGGCCACCGCGTGCCGTCCCTCGCCGAGGCCTTCGAGCGCTTCCCAGACGCCCGCTTCAACCTCGAGATCAAGGCGCCAGGATTGGAGCTCGCCTCGCGTGTGCTCGAGCTGGTGCGCGAGTTCGGCCGGGCCGAGCGCACCCTGCTGACGGCCGGCGAAGATGAAGACATGACCACGCTGCGAGCGGCGCTGGCCACGGTCATCGCCGCGCCCGCCGTCGGGGCGAGCCTCGCCGACATCCTCGAGGTGGTGCAGTCGGCGCTCGACGACCGCCCGCCCGAGACCGACAGCATGGCGATCCAGATCCCCGACTCGTTCGGGGGGAAACCGCTGGTCACCGACGTCCTCGTCCGGCACGCCCACGCCCACGACATCACCGTCCACGTGTGGACGATCAACGAGCCGGCCGAGATGCAGCAGCTCCTCGACCTCGGCGTCGACGGCCTGGTGACGGATCACCCCGGACGCATGGTCGAGCTGGTGCGTGCCCGCGGTGGCCGCGAAGACTGCTGACACGGCCCGGCCCGTGGAGACCTCCTAGTTCTTCGATGCATCGCTCGGCCGCGTTCGCGAGACGCGGGCGCTCGGCCCGGTGCTCGACCTCGCGTGTGGGCGCGGCCGCCACGCACTGGCCTGCACCGACGCGGGGCTGCCGGCAATCGCGCTCGATCGCAGCGCCGACCATCTGGCCGAGCTCGCCGCAGCCCATCGCGCCCGATCACGAACGCAGATGAGCGCCGCCCTGCTCTGCGCCCGCACCGACCTCGAAGCGGGACTCGGAATCCCCGTGAAGACGGGGGCTTGCGGCTCGATCCTCGTGTTTCGCTTCTTGTTTCGCCCGCTCGCCGGGGCGATCACGGACGCCCTCGCGCCCGGCGGGCTCCTCGTCTACGAGACCTTCACCCGCGAGCAGCGCAGCCTGGGCTACGGCCCGACGCGCGAGGACTTCCTGCTCGCCCCGGGCGAGCTGCGCGACCTCTTCCCGGCGCTCGAGACGCTCGAGTACGACGAGGGGCTGATCGACGCGCCCACGCCCCGGCACACCGGGAGGCTGCTCGCGCGCAAGCGCTGACCTCGCTACGGCGTCGGCTCGCCGCGCAGCCGTGCGCGCGCCCATGCGGCGTGCTCTGCTACGGCGGCGTCGTCGCTCGAGCAGAGGCGTTCGACCGCGGCGAGCAACGACGTGTCGCCGGAGTTTCCGGCTGCCAGCAGTGCGTTGCGCACGAGCCCCTGCCAGCCGGCGCGCCGCAGCGGGCTCCGCCGGCTCGCCGCCCGAAAGCCTTCTTCGTCGAGGGTGAGCAGTCGGGAGAGCTGCGGCGCGGTCCACTCCGGACGCGGAGCGAGACGGGCGCGCAGGCCGAGGGGATCGCCCGGCCGGCGGCGCGCCCGGCGCTGGTTCCACGGGCACACGTCCTGACAGACGTCGCAGCCGAACACGTGATCACCGTGGCCCTCGCGCAGGCCCTCGGGCACCGGGCCATTCGTCTCGATCGTCGTGTAGGCGATACAGCGCGTGGCATCGAGGAGGCCGGGCTCGACGAACGCGTCGGTGGGACACGCATCGAGGCAAGCCCGGCACGTGCCGCAGTGATCGGCCACGGGCTCGTCCGTGGGCAGCTCGAGGTCGCACAGCAGTACGCCGAGGAAGAGATGGGAGCCCAGCTCGGGGTGGATCAGGCAGGTGTTCTTGCCGAGCCACCCGAGCCCGCCGAGGGCCGCGAAGACGCGCTCCTGCACGGGACCGGTGTCGACATAGGCGCGCCACGCGACGGGGCCATCGACCAGGGCCTCGATCGCGTGGCCGAGCGCGCGCAGGCGATCGAGCGCGACGTCGTGATAGTCGTCGCCTCGGGCGTAGCGCGCGACGCGGCCAGCGGGCGCGGCGCCCGGCTCGTTCCGAGACTCCCCGCCGCAGCCATCGACAAGCTCGTCATCGGGGCCTGCGTCATGGTCGAGCGCGACGGCGATCACGCTCTTCGCGCCATCGAGGACGCGCCGCGGGTCCTCCCGCTCGTCCACGCGGCGAGCGAGGTAGTGCATCTCGCCGCCGTAGCCCCGTGCGAGCCACTCGCGCAGAAAGCGCGTCCCCGGCGTCGGCTCGGCACGGCTGATGCCGACGAGGTCGAAGCCCAGGGCGAGCGCCATCCGCTTGACGTCTTCGGCCACGTCGACGCCGGACGACGACCCGGCGCTCACGCTGCTGCGCCCCGAGCTTCAGGCGGCTTCCCCAGCAGCCTGCCCTGCAGCATCGAGACGCCGAGGAGCAGCGCACAGGCGAGCACGTAGGTGAAGATGCCCGACCACTCGTGCAGGAGGCCCGAGGTCGCGACCTCGACCCCGTGCATGCTCGCGATCCACACCGTCGCCGTCACCCGGACGAGGTTGCCGAACATCGCTGCCGGCAGGATGCAGGCCAGCAGCACGGCGCGCCGCCCCGGCGTCCGTTCGGTGGTCCAGGCGAGCAGCACGCCGAGAGGGACGAGCGTCACGACCGAGGTGATGCCGCTGCACGCCTCGTCGACGAAGAGCGAGCCGCCCGATGGCAGCACGAGCACGTTGCCGTCGCGCAGGATCGCGAAGCCGGCGACGCGCAGGATCTCGACCGCAGCGACGCTCACCCAGAGCTGCAGCCGGAGGATGAGCGGCCCGATCCAGCTGACCGGCGGCGGCACCATGAACACGAGGAATGCGAGCGGAAACGCCATGACCCGCACGCCGGCCCGGCCGCGGAGCGTCCACACCACCCCCACCGCCGCACCGACCACGGCGAGCCCGACCCAGCTCGGCACGTCGGCGAGCAGCCCGAGGGTGGCGATCGCGAGCGCGAGAGCCACGAGCGCCAGCCCCTTCAGGTCGCGCTGCGGCGCGAGCTGCTGCCAGGCGCCGCGGCGTCCCACAGCGAGGAAGCCGGCGACGACCGGCACCATGAAGCCGTGGCTGAGGTAGTCGGTCGCGCGCCACACCGATGCGAGCTCGAGGAGCGCCGGGCCGAATGCCACGACGCCCAGCGTGACGAAGAGCCACTCGCCGGGCGTCGGCCCTGTGCGTCCTGCCGGCGCGGCGCTCATGACATCTCCTCGAGCCGGTCACCGGCGATACGACGGCGCGGTGGCGCACGCCGCACGGTAGCCCGGGCGGTGACGCGCGTCGGCGTCGGGCTACGTGACCGACTCCGACACGGGCCTCCCATGGGAGTGCCCGCGACGGCGGCGATCGTGTCGGCGCGGCGCGGCGCGGCTTCGCGCGTTCGAGGTGGGGCGGAAGCATCGCGGGAGGTGCGAATTCGCGCGATTCAACGCACGGGGACCGCGGGCGAGCGATCCCCTGCTGGTATGCTGTCGCGTCCGCGAGCACCCCGATCCACGTCGTAGAGCAGGCGTGGGCGGCGCGTGGCGCGCCCAGGAGACCTCGTTGGAAGAGCAGCTGATCTTCATCATCAGTCCGCCGCGCGCCGGCTCGACCCTGCTGAACCGGATGCTGGGCACGCACGACGACGTGTACGCCCCGGAAGAGCCGCACCTGCTCACACCGCTCGCCCACCTCGGCTACTACGAGATGGTCCGCGAGGCGCCCTACGACCCATCGATCAGCCAGCGCGGCGTGCGCGCGTTCGTCGAGGCGCTGCCCGGGGGCGAAGCCGACTACCTCGACGGCCTCCGGGCCTACACCGACACGCTCTACGGACGCGCGTTGGCGCCCACGGGCGCGCGCTTCCTGCTGGACAAGACACCCGCCTACGCGCTCGTGCTGCCCTTCGTGGCGAAGCTCTACCCGAAGGCGAAGTTCGTCGTGCTGACCCGCCACCCGATGGCGATCTGGTCGTCCGTGGTCGAGTCGTTCTTCGACGGCGACCACGAGGCGGCGCACACGCACAATCCGATCATCGAGCGCTACGTCCCGGCAATCGCGCGCTTCCTCGACACCGCCCCTGTGCCCTTCTGCCACGTGAAGTACGAGGAGCTCGTGCAGGATCCCGAGGCGGAGATGAAGCGCATCTGCGAGTTCGTCGGCCTCGAGTTCGACCCGGCCATCGTCGACTACGGCGATCGGGGCGGTGCGAAGCAGTCCGCGCGAGGCCTGGGCGACCCGATGACCGTCGCGAAGCAGTCCCGGCCGACGACCGACTCGCTCGCGAAGTGGGCGGTGGAGATGACCGGGCGCCCCGACAAGGTGGCGCAGTGCCGCGACATCCTCGCGGCGCTCGGCGACGCCGAGCTCGCGACCTGGGGACACTCGCGCGCCGCGATCGGGGCGGAGCTCGATGCGATCGATCTCGAGGGAAAGCCGTCGCCGCCAAAGGCCACGAGCCGCTATACCCTCGAACGCCGGCTCCTCGTGAGCGTGCGTCGACGGGTGGGCGACAACGCCCTGGGACGCTTCGTGCGCAAGGTGCGGGAAGCCTGCGACATCCTGCTTCGCTGAGGCGCGCGCTCGCGCCCCGGCGAGCGCTGCGGCCGGGGCGACGCCGCGGCCGTGCCCTCACGAAGGCCACGCGCCCGCGATCTCGCCCCACACCGTTCGAGGACGATCCACGATGATACGGCGGCTCTGGAACCTGATCTTCGAAGCGACCCGGCGCTACTTCGTCGCCGGACTCGTCGCGCTCGCGCCGCTCGTCGTCACGATGGC
>CAYYSY010000179.1:0-17576 GCA_964474355.1 uncultured Spirochaetaceae bacterium
GCCGAAGCACCGGCTGATCCGCAGACGAAGCCCGGCCGGGGACGAGGCGACCTCGCTCGAGCTCTACGCCCTCGACGCCGATCCAGCCGAAATCAAGAACCTCGCCGGTATCGCGCCCGCCGCCACCGAGGCGCTGGGCGCCGAGCTCGACGCCCACCTCGCTGCGGCCGCCGCGAAGCGAGCGGTACTGCTCGCCCGCGAGCGCGAGGTCCTCGCTGCGGGCGGGCGGACCGCGGCGCCCCAGGTCGACGAAGAGCGCCTCCAGCGCCTCCGCGAGCTCGGCTACATCGAGTAGGGCGTGTCGGGCCCGATTCGACGGCTCACTCCACCGGCACCATCCGCGGCGTCGTCCCGGGTAGGATGCCCTTGTTGTACGACACGTAGAGCCGGCCGGCGGCGTCGCGGGGGTCGTAGCTGACGAAGTCGTCGAGGCCGTCGCCGTCGAGGTCCGAGACGCGCAGGAACCCGGCCGAGACCTTGCTCGGCTGCTCGGCGACCTTGCGCGTGAAGCCCGGCCCCTTGTCGGTCGCCTTGCCCAGCCGCACGCCGAGCTCGTCGTCCGAGTGCTGGTAGAGCGCGTCGTTGCGGCCGTCGCCGTTCCAGTCGCCTTCGGTGGTGGGCAGCAGCCCGTCGACGCGGCCCTCGCCGAAGTTCAGCTTGAACACCATGTCCTCGCTCCACGACTCGCGGAGCTTGCCGCCGTCGGCCGCCGTGAGCACGCGCACCTTGATCTCGGCCTTGCGGGTCAGCAGCACCCGCACCATCTGCATGATGCCGAACTGCACCGACGACTCGATCAGCTCGACGCGTCCGTCGCCGTCGAGATCCATGGGCTCGATGCCCGAAAAGCCCTTCTCGAGGCGGAGCTGCTTGTCGGGCTCGCGGTCGGCGTCGATGCCCGCCTGTCCCGACGCGTCGCGCGTGTTGAAGAAGAAGTCGGTCTCGCTGAGGCCGTTGTTGAAGCCGCCCGAGATGCGATGGAGCATCAGATCGGTGAGGTCGTCGCCGTTCACGTCCGTGGCGAAGTACGTGACGTCGGTGCTCTCGAAGCGCAGCTCGGCCTCTTCGTCGAAGGGCCGCAGGGGGATGCGGCGCGATGGCTCGCTCGGCAGCCCCTCGCCCCGCTCGTGGTAGATCGCGATCTCCCAGCGCGTCAGCGCGTAGAGGTCGGTGCGGCCGTCGCCGTCGTCGTCGCCCCGCATCAGCACCGGCCAGTGCAGCATGGCGATGAGCAGCTTGCGCACGCGCGCGGGCAGGTCGGGATCCCAGGTGTCGTATTCCGCGACGAGCGGCATCTCGATCGGGCGTGACTCGCCGGTCGCGAGGTCGACGATGATGCCGCCCGAGGTCGTCGGCACGAGCGCCTTTGCGCGGCCGTCGTTGTCCCAGTCGTTCACGATCGGCATGCGCGAAACGAGCCGTTGCCGCGGCGGCAGGGGCAGCCCGCCCTCGATCGCGATCGTGCGCGGCGGGGCGTCGCCGAAGGGCCGCACCAGGGTCAGCCCGCGATGGTCGAGCCAGACGAGCTCGCCCCCCGGCCTTTCATCCACGTCGCAAACGTCGAGCGCCATGGCATCCGCGGGCACGTCCACGCGGATCGGCGCAGGCGCCCCGTCGTCCACGCCGCGCCCGCACGGAAAGATCGTGACCTCCCGCGATTCGTCGGGCGGACCCCCGGAGACCGAAATCACGAGTATATCCGATGTGTTGGGTCCACATTTGCCGGTCAGCGCGACGGGCCAGACCTGCACCGGGCGGCCGCTGACCCGGAGCTCGACGGTCTCGAAGGGGGCCTCGCCGGCGTAGCCGGTCGTGGCCGTCGCGGCCAGGCCGAGCACCGCGAGGGCGGTCAGGAGCGCGCGACCGGCCCTTCGCGCACGCCCGGGCCGCGAAACGGCACGGCTCCGGGAGGGGCACGGACGGAGAGGGCGGGGGATTCGGGGCTCCACGGGCCGAGAGGATACGCAAGATCTCGCCGAGACCACCGTGCGCGAGCCTCAAATCAAGCGTCCGAACGGCCGATACGTGGCCAGATGTTCCGGGCCCGCCCGGACCCACCCGCGCGGTGCTCGATCGAGCCGCCGCACGGTCTCGAGGAACGAGCGCCGTGGTGTTGATCGGACGCATGTTTGCTGGCCTGCTCGCGATTCCGCTCGTCGTCGCGGGCGCGCTCGGACTCGCTTCGGCCTACCTCTCGGGCACCGACCTGATGCAGGGCGTCTACGGCGCGCTGCAGTCGGGCAACGCCTGGCTGATCGACCAGGGCGCCGACATCCCGCTCGACGCATCGGTGACCCTCGAAGAGTGGCTGGTGAATCCGCTGCTCCGCTTCACGCTCCTGCCCTTCGGCCTCGTCTGCGTCTTCCTCGCCTCAGGCATCGGCATGGCCGGAAAGTCCTCGAAGGCGAAGAAGTCGAAGAAGAAGAAGGAAGATGACGCCAGCGACGCCGCCCCGGCCGAGGAGCAGAACGACAGGAAGACGGCGAAGAAGCTGAAGAAGCAGGCGGCCGCACTCACCAAGAAGGGCGAGGTCGAGGAGGCCGCCGAGATGCTCTGGCACTCGGGCGAGCTCGACGCGGCCGCAGACATCTTCATCGAGCACGAGAAGTACGAGCAGGCGGCCGCGATCCGCCACGACCAGAACCGCTTCCACGAGTCGGCGGAGCTTCACCTGAAGGCCGGCAACTACGAGAACGCCGGCGCCATCTACGCGCAGGTCGAGGCCTGGACCGAGGCCGGCGACTGCTATCACAAGGCCGACAGCCTCTCGGTCGCGGCCGAGATGTACGAGAAGGGCGGCAACCACCGGAAGGCCGCCGACTGCTACAAGTCCGTCGAGTTCCATCGCCACGCCGCCTCGAACTACGTGAAGGTGCAGAATTGGAAGGAGGCCGCGGAGTGCCTCGGCGAGGTGCTCCGGGACGAGCTCAACAAGGGCAAGAACGATCCGGCCAAGGGGGCCGAGCTGAAGAAGCTCGGGCGTCAGGTCGCGAAGCTCCATCTCCGCGCGGACGACAAGGAGCAGGCACAGGCGATCCTCACCGAGGCCGAATGCTTCGAGGACGCCGCCAAGGTCGCGCTCAGCCTCGAGAAGTTCGCCGAGGCGGCCGAGCTCTTCCGCGACGCCCAGCAGCCCGAGAACGCCGCAGAGGCGCTGCGCCAGCTCGGCGAGGACGAGGCCGCGGCGCGTCTCCTCGGCGCCATGCACCGTGATCGCGGCGAGCTGGCGGAAGCGGCGGCGCTGATGCGCGATGCGAAGGACTTCCTCGAGGCGGGCGATCTCTACCGCCAGATGGAGAGCTACGCCGAGGCGGGTGAGTGCTACGAGACGCAGGGCGATTACGTGCAGGCCGCCGAGATGTTCCAGATCAGCGGCGATCGCGCGCGGGCCGCCGAGGACTACGAGAAGGCCGGTCTGTTCAGCGAGGCGGCAGAGTGCTGGGCGCTCGCCAATGTGCCCGAGAGGGAGGCCGGGGCGCTCGACCAGGCGGGTCAGCACCTGCAGGCGGGCGAGGTCTACCACCGCGAGGGCCGCGACGAAGAGGCGATCACGGTGCTGCAGAAGGTGCAGTCCGACGACGAGGGCTTCGGTAGCGCCGCCGCGCTGCTCGGCGACATCTTCCGTGCGCGCGGTCAGCTCTCGCTCGCCATCAAGAAGCTGCAGCAGAGCCTCGACGGTGCCGCGCTCGACACGGGCAACATGCCCATCTACTACACGCTCGCCTCCATCCACGCCGAGGCGGGTGAGCTGTCGCACGCCGTCGAGATCTTCGAGAAGATCCTGGCGCTCGACTATCACTTCCAGGACGTCGAGCAGCGGCTCGTGCAGCTGAAGGAGCGACTCGGCTCCGAGCCGCCGGGCGCTGCGGGCGTGCAGGCGCCGGCCGCCGGTGCCACCGACGCGAGCGCGGGCACCACGCCGGGCGTGTCGGCCGCGCAGCCCAGCCGCTACCAGATCGTCGGTGAGCTCGGCCGCGGCGGCATGGGCATCGTCTACAAGGCGAAGGACACCGTGCTCGACCGGCTCGTCGCCTACAAGGTGCTGCCCGAGTCGCTGAAGGAGAACCCGCACGCGGTCACCAACTTTCTTCGTGAGGCGAAGGCGGCCGCGAAGCTCAACCACCCCAACATCGTGACCGTGTACGACTGCGGCGAGCAGGATGGCCGCTACTACATCGCGATGGAGTACGTCGACGGGACCACGCTCAAGGAGATCCTCAGGCGCCGCGGGCGCATCTCTTCGTCGGGCATCCTGCACGTGCTCGTGCAGATGGCCGAGGCGCTCGCCTACGCGCACGAGCAGAAGGTCGTGCACCGCGACATCAAGCCCGCCAACGCCATGTGGACGCGCGACAAGAAGGCCAAGCTCATGGACTTCGGCCTCGCCAAGGTCGTCGAAGAGGTCCGCAACCACACGACGGCAGTGGCGGGCACGCCCTACTACATGAGCCCCGAGCAGACGCTCGGCAAGAACATCGATCACCGCACCGACATCTACTCGCTCGGCGTCGCGCTCTTCGAGATGGCGGCCGGGGTCGTGCCCTTCAAGGAAGGCAACATCCCCTACCACCACGTGCACACGTCGCCGCCGAACGTGCTCGAGGTCAGCCCCGACCTGCCGAAGCCGCTCGCGGCGATCATCCACAAGTGCCTCGAGAAGGACCCGGCGAAGCGCTTCCAGTCGGCCCGCGAGATCCTCGCGGCCGTGCGCGGCACGCTCGGCAATGGCGGCGCCGCCGAGTAGCGCCCCCCGGTTACACTCCGCTCCTCACCCATGGAGGGCGGATTTGCCTCGACACACCCTCGCAGAGCCCTTCGCGTGCGAAGGCGTCGCGATCCACTCCGGCGCACCGGTGAAGCTCGTCGCGAAGCCGGCGGGGCCCGGGGACGGGATCAGCTTCGCGCGCGTCGATCTCGCGCCCGCGCCCGCGATCCCCGCCCGGCTCGAGGCGGTCTCGGGCGCTTCATTCGCGACGAGTCTGGCTGCGCCGGGTAGCCCCGCGGCGTCGGTCTCCACGGTCGAGCATCTGCTGGCCGCGCTCGCCACGTCCGGCGTCGACGACACACGCATCGAGCTCGACGGTCCAGAGGTGCCCGTCTGCGACGGCAGCGCGGCGCCGTTCGCCGAGCTGATCTCGAAGGCCGGCCTCACGCATCGTGATGCGCCTCGGCGCGAGATCGTGATCCGCGAGTCGATCGAGATCGAGATCGAGGCGGGCGATCGCCGCATCGCCGTCCATCCCTCCGACGCGTTCGGCGTCGACGTGGCGATCGACTTCGATCACCCCGCGATCGGCCGCCAGCGCATCGCGTGCGGCGAAGTGACACCGGAGTGGTTCGCACGCGAGATCGCGCCCGCGCGCACGTTCGGCTTCATCGCCGACGTCGACGCGCTGCGCGCTCGAGGCCTCGCGTGCGGCGCATCTCACGACAACACGGTCGTCTTCGACGAAGAAGGCGTGATGAACGAAGCGGGGCTCCGCTTCCCCGACGAGCCCGTGCGCCACAAGGCGCTCGACCTGCTCGGCGACCTGGCACTGCTCGGCGCGGCACTGCGCGGCCAGGTGATCGTGGAGAAGGGTGGCCACGGCCTCCATCACCGCCTGGTGGCGGCGATCCTCGACGCACCGTCGGCGTGGACGTGGCAGGACCCGATCGCCGATCGGATCTGATCGAGTCTCGACGTCCGGGAGCGGTCGGAGAGCGGCCTCGCTGAGGCTGCTCGAGCTTCTAGAGCTCGTAGTCCTCGAGCTCGCGCGCGAGCTGCGTCGTCGCGGTCGAATCGACGAACTGCACGCCCGCGCCCGGGGCGCCCGTCGGCTCACCGGCCTTTGCCGTGCGCACCCACACCACGCGACCTTCGAGCTCGTGCAGCGTCTCGTAGCCCGGCAGGCGGAAGCGCAGCTTCAGGACGTCGCCCCTGCGGAGCGACTCGGTCGTCGCGAGGAACATGCCGCCGGCGCCGAGCGTCGTCGCGTAGTCGCAGTGCAGGCCGTCCGGCGTACGGTAGTCGACGAGCACGCGAATCGTCTGTCGCCTGTACCGACGGGTCTCTTCCGGACTTCGTTCCTGATTGGCCATGGCGTTCACTCCGTATCCACACCCGACTCGCCGGGTGCGTCTCGTTTCGAAACAGGGCTACCCGTCAGAGACCCCTTCGGATCTTCTCGCACCAGGTCACGACCATCTTGGCGACGAGCTCTCGCGCATCGTCGGAGCTCTCGACCCACGCGCTGAGGTCGGCGTTCGAGGCCGGCGCGGCGTCCTCGCCGGTCGCGAGCTGGATCAGGGCCGCACGCAGGTCGCCGTCGCTGCGGTCGATCGCGACACGCGCCGCGAGCACCCGCACCGCGGAGCGCCACGCGTCGTAGTCGAGACTCTGCACCTCGCGCACCGAGAAGTCGCCGAGCGTCTTGCGGATCCGGCGCCGGGTCCAACGGCCGAGCGTGCGGTCGAGACCGTGGAGATAGGGGCTGTCGGCGCAGTTGCCGCCGGGATCGGCCGCAAGGGCGGTCACGGTGTAGATCACCGAGCTGAGCCCCTCGGTCGGCAGACCGCAGACACCGGGCGCCGTCATCTCGTCGATGCACGCTCGAATCATCTCGTCGAAGCTGCCGTCGCCATCGCTCGGCGGCGGGATCTGATCGAGCGACGCGAGGACCTGCGCGACCTCTTCACGGGCCTGCGAGCAGATGCGGCGCGCCGTCTCGAAGAGCGGGTCGTCGAGCTTCGGCGTGGCCGACAGCTTGACCGGCAGCAGCTCCGGCGCCTCGGACATCTCGGACGGCGACGCCATGCCGATCGCGCGCAGCAGCGCGAGTCCGAACTGCACCGAGAGATCGAGATCGCGGCGTCGCGCGATCTCGAGCAGCGCACGCAGCGAAGCGTTCTTGAGCGGGTCCTGACGGAGCAGCACCGCGTGGTGCTCGACCGCATCCGCCCAGCGGCTCGGCACGCGCGCGAGCAGGCCGGCGATCGGTTCGCGTGCGCCGTCGAGATCGGGGTCGAGCGCCAGCGCGCGTTCGTAGGCGCCGAGCGCCTCGTCGAGGTCTTCCATGGGCCCGGCGAGCAGGCGCCCGCGCTCGAGGTGGACCGGCGCGAGCGTGCGGTCGTCGGCATCGGGATGCCGCTCGATGAACGTGACCAGCGCCTGATTGGCGGCGAACCAGTCCCCGCCGCTGCGCAGCAGCCGCGCCTGGGCGAGCACGGCGTCGGTCGCCTGCGGATCGGCCTCGGCCGCCGCTGCATACGCCTCGGCCGCCGCAGCGCGGTCGCCCCGCGCCTCGAGCAGCTCGCCGCGGATCGCTGCGACTCCGGCCAGCTCGGGCTGGCCTTCTAGGTGCGGCAGGGCGTCGCCGCTCGCGCCGAGCGCCTCGTCTCCGCGCTCCGCGTCGTGGAGCAGCGCGACGAGCCTCGCCCACGCCGCGCCGAGGCTGGCGTCGTCTGCGCACGCAGCGCGCAGATGCGACTCGGCGTCGCCGCCGCGATCGAGCGCCACCAGGTGATCGGCCGCGCGCAGGTGCGTGCGAGCTCGCGAGGGCGGGACATCGTCGTGCTCGAGCCAGCGCTCGAGCGCTTCGAGCGCCGCCGCGGCGTCCTCCCGCGCCTCGTGGATGCGGGCCACGCCCTCGTGGGAGAACGTGTCCGACGGCGCGAGCTCGAGCGCCGCACCGAAGTGCTCGAGGGCCGCGTCCATCTCGTCCGCGCTCTCGAGGCAGCGCCCAAGCAGCGCCTCCTGCTCGGCACGCAGCGGGTTGTCGCCCGATTGTCCGAGCCGCGTCTCGAGCAGCGGTCGCGCCTGCGCGTAGTCGCCCGCATCGAAGAAGATGCGGCTCTGCGCGTCGAGCGCCTCGGGCTCTTCGGGGGCCTGGCTGAGCGCGATGCCATAGAAGCGCGCGGCGGCCTCGTCGCGATCGCGCCGCCGGGCGCAGCGGCCACCGACCAGCGCGGTCGCCAGCCTCAGATCGCTGTCGAGCGCGTCGGTCTCACTCCCCGCATCGAGCGCCAGACCGGCGGCCTCCTCGGCCTCCTCGTCCAGCTCGCGGTGGTCGGCCACGCGCGCGAGCACGGCGTGGGCCATGGCATCGCCGGGCTCGACCTCGACGGCGCTCCGCAGTCGCGCGAGCGCCTTGTCCGCATCGCTCTCTTCGACGAGCAGCGCCGCCTCGAGCAGCCGCTTGCACGCGTCGCGCGGCGGCAGCAGCTCGGAAGCACGCTCGAGCGCCTCACCTGCAGCTGCGTCGTCCGCGTTGCGCCGGCAGAGGTCGGCCACGGCGTCCCAGGCGGTCGCGCTCTCGGCGTCGAGCTCCGTCGCCGTGCGCGCCCACTCGAGCGCACCCGACACGCGGCCGAGGTCGGCGAGCACGCCGGAGAGTCGAAGCGCATCCTGGCAGCGGGGGGCGGCGTCGGAGTGCCGGCACCAGTCGGCGAAGACGTCGGTGAACCGGTCCTTGTCGCCCAGGGCAATGTGCAGCTCGGCCAGATCCCGCAGATCCGGTGCGTCGAGGTCGCCGATCGTGGCCGCGGCCTCGTAGGCCCGGAGCGCCCGTGCGTCGTCGCCCGCCTGGTCGCGCGCGATCGTGCCGGCGCGCAGCCAGATCTCGCGGCGCCGGGCCGGATCCTCCTGGCCGAGCAGCTCGACCTCGCGGTCGAAGTGGTCGAGCGCGTCGGTCCATGCGCTGCGCTCCTCGGCCAGCTGCTGCAGTGAGCGCAGGGCATCGAGGTCGGTCGAATGCACCTCGAGCGCAGAGCCGAATGCACTGGCCGCGCCATCGAGCTCAGCGAGCCGGTGCCAGCGCACCTCGCCGAGCCGCCGCCACAGCGCCGCCCGTCCGGTGGGATCGACATCGCCGGCCGGTGCTTCGGCGGTCGCATCGAGCTCGAACTCGATGCCGCGGCTCACACGGCTCCAGTCGCGCAGCAGCTCACCGGCGGTCCGCAGGCCGCGAATCGCCTCGAGGTCGTCGCTCGCGTGCTCGAGTAGCGACTCCCATGCCGTCGCGGCGCCGAGCGGCGAGTGGAGGCGCTCCGCGCGCAGCCGAGCGAGGTCTCGCCAGCCGTCGCTTCGCTGGTCGCCGTCGAGGTCGTCGCGCTCGAGCCGGCGCTCGAGCCGCTGGGCCAGCTCGACGGTGTTCCCGCACCCGCGCAGCAGCTCGAGGAGCGTCCGCTCTACGCGGTCACGCTGCTCGGGCGAGAGCGGGCCAGAGCTCTCCAGCTCGGATTCCGCCATGACGTCGGTCAGGGCGCGCAGATGCGCGATGGCCGAATCGGGGCGCGCGAGGCGCAGGCGGTCGATCTCGGCGAGCTCGAAGTGCAGCTCGGCGACGCGCCGGCGCTCGCTCTTGCTTCCGTCCAGCAGCGCGAGCTCGTCGTTGGCGCAGCGCGACCACGCGTCCACGGCACCGCTCGCACGCAGGCTTGCGCCGAGCGATCGCAGGCGGTCGAGATGCGCCGGGCTGCCCTGGGTCGCGAGCGCGACGAGCTCGGTCTGGTGGGGGATCGCGCGATGCGGATCGCCGAACACGGCGACGTGCAGCTCAGCCGCCGACTGATGCAGGCGCTCCAGCTCGTCCTGGTCCGCGTCGAGGAGCAGGGTCTCGATGATCTGGATGCGCTCGTGCGGCATGCCCATCAGGTCATAGAGGCGATCGAGCTCGCCGAGGACGCTGCGATCGCGGGGCGCGCACGATCGCGCGGCCTCGTAGGCGGCGATGGCGCGGCCGGGCGCGTGGAGGTCACGCTCGAGGATCCGCGCGCACTCCATCCACAGATCGCGTCGGCGTGCCGGCTGGGGCGAGAGATCGATCTCCGCCTCGAGGGCGCGCAGCCGCGCCTCGGGCCGGCCGCCCTGGCCGTGCAGCTCGGCGATCCGCGACACGATCTGGGGGTCTTCCGGCTTCTCGGCCCGGAGGCGCTCGAGCCAGGGCAGGGCGGCGTCGGTCGAGAGGTGCTCGACGGCGATCGCGATCGCCTGCTCGAGGATCCCGCAGCGCGCCTCGCCCTCGGCCGTGCCGGCCTCGAAGTGCAGGCAGTCGAGCACCGCCGACCAGCGGCCGAGCTGCTCGAGGCAGCTTCGCATGGCCTCGCGGGCGTGGGTGCGGCTCGGCGCGAGCGCGAGCGCCTCGCGATATGCCGCTGTGGCCTCGTCGAGCAGGCCCAGGCTCCCGGCGAGCAGGTCGCCGCGGCGCTCGAGCAGGGCGGCCCGAAGGTGCGGATCGCGCTCGACGGTGAGGCGCGACTCGAGGATCGCGGCGAGGTCTTCGTGGCGGTCGAGCCGCTCGCTGAGGTCGACCGCGACCTGCAGCGCCTCCTCCTGGTGCGGCTCGACGTCGAGCACCCACTTCAGGTGCTCGAGCGCCTCGTCGAGGCGGATCCCGGCGCGGGCGAGCACGCTCGCGAGCTCGACGCGAATCGGCACCTGGCTCTCGGTGGAGGCGTGCTCGAGATCGGCGGTGAGCAGCTCGGCCAGAGGCTCGTGCTCCCCGAGGTCGCGGTAGAGGTCCGCGAGCGCGCCGCGGGCGACGCGGTCGGTCGGCGCGAGCGCGAGCACCTGGCGATACGCGCGCATCGCGTGATGCCGCGACCCCGAATCCTCGAGCAGCTCGGCCTCGCGCACGCGCCAGCCGAGCTTCTCCTCGGCGGGCTGCACCGAGTCGGCCAGCCGGCCGCAGAGCGCGGCAGCGTCTTCGACGCGGCCGACGTGCTCGAGCAGCTCGGCGAGCGGCGTCGCCACCTCGACCAGGTCGCCGGGCTCGTCGAGCGCCGGGGTCAGGGTCTCGATCGCCGACTCCGGCTCAGCGAGCGCATCGGACTGGATCTCGGCCAGGCGCAGGCGCAAGCTGCGGCGCGCGGCGGCTTCCGTCTCGGCGTCGAGTCGGGCGAGGCGATCGCCCAGCAGCGCGACCATGCGATCGGCGTCGCCATCCTCTTCGGCCTGGGCCAGCAGCACCTCGGAGCCGCGCGAATGGCCCGGGTCGAGCTCGAGCACGCGCTCGTAGTGGGAGGCGATGCGCGCGCGCGCGTGGGGGCCCGCTTCGTCACCGAGTCGCTCGAGCAGGTCGGCCGCGCGACTGCGCAGCAGGAGCTCGCGCTCGGGGCCCTCGGCGACCTCGATCTCACGCTCCATCGCGCGCAGCACGTCGGCCGGGCGGCCTTGCTCTTCGCGGAGCTGCGCGAGCAGGCGCCAGGTATCGGACGACTCGGGTCGCAGGCGCCCCATCTCCTCGAGGTGGTGGGCCGCGGCGTCGACGTCGGTGAGGCGGTCGCGGCACAGCGCGGCCAGCCGCTCGTGGATCAGGAACTCGACGTCGTCGGTGGTGCTGCCGAGGCCGCGCTCGAGGCGCTCGCGCAGGGTCGCCCAGTCGCCACGCCGCTCGAGGAGCTGCTCGAGCCGGACGGCGGCCTTCCACGCGAGATCGGGCGCCTGGGTCTGATCGGCGAGCTCGACGTAGACGGCCTGGGCCGCCTCGCGCTCGCCGAGCGACTCGTCGAGCAGGCTGGCCCGCTCGAAGTCGATCTCGGCCCGCTCGACCGGATCGGTCGCCGCGCGCGCGCGACTCTCGAGCAGCACGACGAGCCCGCCGGCGTCGTTGCCCACGCGCAGTGCCTGCTCGAGGAGCTCGGTGGCCTCGCTGCACTCGGGGTGGCGATCGCGGAGCGCGTGGAAGATCCGTGCGGCCTCTTCGACCTGGCCGAGCTGGTCGAGCAGCAGCCGCCCGCGGCGCAGGTCGATGTCGAGCGCATCCTCGGACTCGTCGCCCGCCGTGCGTCGGCGCTCGAGCAGGTGCTGGGCCAGCTCCTCGAAGCGGCCCGTGCGCTCGAGCAGTCGTGCGAGCCTGTCGAGCGCGTCTTCCGGGCAATCGGGCATGCTCGACAGTCGCCAGAGCACGACGATCGCGCTCTCCACGTCGTCGAGCCTCTCTTCGAGGACGAGTGAAAGCTCGTCGAGCACCGGCGAGACCCGGTCGTTCGGCATCGAGTCGGCCCACTTGCGGAGCACGCGGGCGAGATCGTCGAAGCGGCGAAGCTGGCGGTAGCCCCCGGCCAGCTTCTCGAGGCTGTCGAGGTCGTTGGGGGCCGCCTCGGACGCGGCCTCGAGCGCGACGATCGCATGCTCGTCTCGGCCCGCCGCGCTGTGCAGCGCCGCGGCCTCGCGCCGATTGGCTGCGAGGTCCGGCCCGACGAGGCAGATCGACAAGCGATCGAGGGTCGTCGCGAGGTCGTCGGTCTGGCCGAGCTCGCGCTGGATGTCGGCGATCTTCTCGAGCAGCTCGCGGTCGTCGGCATCCTGCATGCGCAGGCCGTCGAGCCAGCCGAGCGCCTGTTCGTGCCGGTCGCTCGATACGAGGATCGGGACGATGGCGAAGACGAGCTCTCGCATGCGTGCGGGGTCGTCCGTCACGCGGGCCTCGAGCTCGTAGGCGCGCAACAGCGCGTCGTCGTCGCCGGATTCGGCCGCGATGCGGGCGAGGCCGGTGAGCGCGGCCGGCTCGTCGGCTCGAAGCTGGAGTGCCTGCTGGAACGAGGCGCTCGCGGCCTCGGCGTCGCCGAGCGCCGCGAGCTGGAGGTCGCCGAGCGCGGCCAGGGCCCGCGCGCGGTCGTCGGGCTCACCGTGCTCGCTGAGCCGGCGGAGCAGCGTGGCGAGATCGTCGTGGCGCTCGAGCTTGCGATAGAGGCGCTCGAGATCGCTGATCCAGGCGCTTCGCGGGCGGACCAGGCTGCACGCATGGTTCAGGGCGTTGGTAGCGTCCTCGTGTCGACCGAGGTCGCGCTCGTAGACCCGCGCGAGCTCGGCGAGGCTCTCGGCCACGGTCTCCGGGTCGTCGCTCGCCGCGACACGCCGCTCCAGCAGCTCGGCGAGGTCGGCGCCGGTGCCGATCTGCGTCATGACGTCGGTGAGCGACTCGACGATGAGGTCGTCGTCGGGCTTTCGAGCGTGGGCGCGCTTCAGCAGTGCGAGCGCCTTCTCGTCGTCGCCCCGGCTGAGGTGGAGCTCCGCGGCCTCGGCCATCATGCCGGCCGGCGCGTTCTTGCCCGACAGATCGATGACCTGGTCGAGGGCGCGCAGCAGCGCGTTCTCGTCGTTCTGCTGCCGGGCGAGCTCGGCGATCGCGAAGTGCACGGACACGTCGTCGGGCGACAGCTCCATCGCGCGCTCGAACCACAACCGCGCGCTCTCGATGTTCTGCAGCCGCTCCATCGCCATGTGGCCGGCCTCGACGGCGATGGCGGCGCGGTGACGCGCGCCGGAGGCGAGGTCGAAGCGGCGCTCGTACAGGTCGGCGACGAGCGGCCAGTGCTCGAGGGCGGCGGCGTTGACGAGCAGCGCCTCGACGGCCGGCTCGTTGCGCGGGTCGTCGCTGATGGCGCGCCGGAAGCACTCGGTGGCACGTTCGCGATCTTGGAGCGGACCGGCATAGAGCTGGCCGAGCTTCACGAGCACCGGCGCACGCTCGAGGCCACGCCGGATCGAGGCGAGACGCTCGTAGAGCTCGGCCGCCTTCGTGACGTCGCCTTCGGCCGCGAACGCGCCGGCGAGACCTTCGAGGGCCGTCTGCTGATGCGGGTCTGCTTCGATCGCTCGCTCGAAGCACTTCTGGGCCTCGCCCGGGTCTTCGAGGTAGTCGAGCCAGATCTTCCCCATCTCCGCCATGAACACGGCGAGCTCGTGGGGCGGCATCTCGGTGCGGCTCTCCATCTCGGCGATCTGCAGCACCATGTCCCACTGCGCGCGCGCCTCGTAGACCGAGCGCAGCTGTCGCAGGGCGGGACGGAACGTCGGGTCGATGTGGACGATCTCGGTGTAGATCTCGGCGGCTTCGTCCAGGCGGTTGCAGCGATCTTGCAGCACCTGACCGAGGCGGAAGAGCAGCGGCGTGCGTGCGGCACTGTCCTGCTGCAGGCTGGGCGCTTCGAGGCGGCGGCGCACGATGGTGACGAACTCGTCCCAGCTGCCCTCGAGGAAGAGGTGCTCCTGCAACGCCTCGAAGGCACGCCGGTCTTCCGGGTCCTGGGCCAGCGCCTGCCGGTGTCGATCCAAGAGCGTGCTCACGGCTTCCCCCTTCGGACGGGGCCCATCGCCAGACCGTCCTCGAGCCATCGCCCCGCGCACCCGGGGCCTCCCGCCTCATCGGCTTCCCCGCCGCTTCACTTTGGCCTTTCATTCCGGATATTTAGGTTCGAGATGCGCCGGGTGGGGCGGAGCGCGCGCGGCAGTGGCGCTCGGCCCCCGTCGCGCGAGCTCCGAGGCGTGGTTGGGCGCGCCGGGCCGCGCTACACCCCGCACGCCGGTGCCGCCCGATCGGGCCTGGACGCGTCCCCGAATCGCGAGCCACCGCGCCCCGGAACCCCCCGGATTATCGGAGGGTTCTGGCCACCGTCCGCCCGGAGAGCCCGAAGCCTTGTCCCGAGCCCCGATCGAAGCGGCGCCGCCGATCCGCGCCGAGGCGATCGTCACCGCCCGCGAGGAGCGGGGCGGCCCCAATCGCTGGCTCGAGTGCTCGGTGCCCGGGTGGCCCACGTCTGCGCCGGGTCAGTTCCTGATGATCTCGCCAGGGCCCCTCGGGGGCGCCGCGCGGACCGATCCCCTGCTGCCCCGGCCGATGGCGGTCTTCCGCCAACGCCCGGATCCCGAGACAGACGGCTCGGCGCTGGTCGAGATCCTCTACAAGACGGAGGGCCGGGGGACGCGGCTGCTCGCCGACGCCGAGGTCGGCGACCGGCTCGCGGTGGTCGGGCCGCTCGGCCGGCCCTTCCCCGCGATCGAGGCAGGCGCGACCGCCGTGCTCGTCGGCGGCGGCACCGGTGTGGCGTCGCTCTTCGAGCTCGCCGAGTCGGCGGACGCCGGCGCTGGGGTGCACGTGCTGCTCGGCGCGCGCAGCGAAGGCGACCTCATGGGGCACGCGGCGTACGCCGCGCTCGGCGGTGTCGAGGTCGAGGTCGCCACCGAGGACGGTAGTCTCGGCACGCGCGGCCTCGTGACCACGCTGCTCGAGCCGAAGCTCGAGGCGGGCGGCAACGTCGTCGTCTACGCGTGCGGGCCGACGCCGATGATGGCCGCGTGCGCCCGGCTCTGCGCCGAGGCCGGCGTCGTCTGCTGGGTCTCGCTCGAGAACAACATGGCCTGCGGCTACGGCGTCTGTCTCGGCTGCGCGGCGCCGAAGAGCCAGGCGGCAGGCGAGGGATACGCGCTGGTGTGTCGCGCGGGGCCGGTGTTCGACGCGCGCGACGTCGGCTGGGAGGCCATGCCGTGAGCTCGGCTGTCGACATGCGCGTCGACCTCGCGGGCATCGCCCTGCGAAACCCGGTCCTCACGGCGTCGGGCACGTTCGGCTACGGCACCGAGCTCGCGCCCTTCCTCGATCTGAGGTCGATCGGCGGCTTCGTGGCCAAGAGCCTCACCTGGGAGCCGCGCATCGGGAACCCGCCGCCGCGCATCGCCGAGGCGCCCTCGGGCATGCTGAACGCGATCAGCATCGAGAACGTGGGCGTCGAGGCGTTCCTCGGTGAGAAGCTGCCGGCGCTCGACCCCGACGTCGTCGTCATCGCGAGCACCTTCGGCACCGCCCCCGAGGAGTACGCGCGGCTGACCGAGAGGCTCGCGGCCTCGCCCCGGGTTGCGGGCATCGAGATCAATGCCTCGTGTCCGCACGTGAAGTCGGGGGGCATCGAGTTCGGCCAGAGCCCGGAGCTGCTCTCGGAGCTCGTCCGCACGGTGCGCCAGGCGGCCGGGGCGAAGCCGCTGCTGATCAAGCTCTCGCCGAACGTCACCCGCGTCGCCGACATGGCGAAGATCTGTGAGGCGGAGGGCGCCGACGGCATCTCGCTGATCAACGCGGTCCAGGCGATGGAGGTCGACGTGGAGAAGCGCCGGCCGGTGCTTCGGAACGTGCTCGGCGGGCTCTCGGGCCCGGCGATCCGGCCGATTGCGCTGCGGATGGTCTGGCAGGTGGCGCAGGCGGTGAAGCTCCCGATCTGCGGGATCGGCGGGATCATGACGGCCGAGGATGCGGTGAAGTTCCTTCTCTGCGGCGCGACGGCCGTGCAGGTGGGGACGGCGAACTACCTCGACCCGACGGTGGCCGGGCGGATCGTGACCGGCCTCGCCGAGTACGCCGAACGGCACGGCTTCGCGCGGGTGGCCGATCTGACGGGGGCGCTCGAGCTGCCGAGCTGAGCCGCCCATGAGGGGATGGGGCCGCGGTCCGGGTCCGATCCGGCAGAATCGGATGATCAGCGACGGTTCGTCGGGCCCGGGCGGTTGCCAGAATCGGGCAATTCATATATTTTGCGCGGGCTTACGAGGGCGCCAGCCGGACGGTGAACACCGCGCGGTGATGTCGTGCTCGGAGTCGTGGCTCCGGTGTCTCGCGAGAGCGGGTGATCGGGGTCGCGGGCTGCTGCCTGAAACGCGTGAGCCATCGGCTCTCGTGCGAAGGCCGCCGGCGATCAGAGCGCGCTTCGTTCGTCCGATCGCCGGGCGAAGGAGGTGGAGCAAGGACACGCCGAGAGTCGGCGAGTCCTCTTCGAAAGTGGACGCGCGTCCGCTTTTTTTGTTTTTGGGGCTCGTCTCACCAATCGAGGCGACGGGAACGCAAGGCGCGGGGCCATGTACCACGACATCCCCGACGACCTGCGCGGACACATCGAGCCGATCGTGGCGGACCACGGCTGCGAGCTGGTGGACGTCGAGCGGTTGGGAGGCCAGGGCAAGACGATCCTGCGTGTGATCGTCGACAACGAGAGCGGAGATGGGCGCGTCGAGGTCGACGTGCTCGCGCGCATCTCGCGCGAGATCGAGGCTCAGCTCGATGCGGCCGACGCAGTGGCGGGCGCATACGACCTCGAGCTCTCGTCACCGGGGCTCGACCGGGTGCTCGCACGCGAGAAGGACTTCGTCGCTGCCGTGGGTGAGAAGGTGAAGCTGAAGGCGCGCCGGCCCCTCGATGGGCGGCGGCACTTCAAGGGAACACTCGTCGGTTTCGACGCCGGGAAGGTCCGGATCGAGATCGACGGCAAGGACGTTTCGGTGCCCTTCGAGGCCATCGAGAAGGCGAACAAGATCTACGAGTTCAGCGCCTCGGACTTCGGCGGCTGAGCGCCCGGTCGGGGCGAGGCGGAGCCCCGCCGACCGGAACGAGCGAAACGAGCGAAACGAGCGAGAAGAGACGAACCGAGCTGCATCGCGCGACGGCGCGATGCAGGCGAGAAGGACTGGAGCCAGCGAGATGCTTCCGAACCTGAAGCGAGAAATCGATCAGATTGCCAAGGACAAGGGCATCGACTCGATGGAGATCATCGGCGCGCTCGAGGAGGCCATGAAGCAGGCCGCCCGCAAGCGTCATGGTCTCGAGAAGGAGATCGAGGCCCGGTACAACGACGAGCTCGGCGAGATCGAGCTCTTCGAGTTCCTCGAAGTCGTCGACGAGGTGACTGATCCCGAGGCCCAGATCTCGCTCGAGCGCGCACACCGCGAGCTCGACCCCGAGGCCGAGGTCGGCGACGAGATCGGCGTGAAGATGGACACGTCCGACTTCGGCCGGATCCTCACGCAGGCCGCCAAGCAGGTGATCATCCAG
>CAYYSY010000180.1:0-15414 GCA_964474355.1 uncultured Spirochaetaceae bacterium
GGCGAGGGGCTCGGGCGTCTCGTCGTCGGCCACCGCGATCACGCGGTAGCCGTCTCGCATGGCCTGCTCGACCGCCGCCAACGCCGCCTCCCGGTCGAGGGGCGCGACGTGGCCATCGACGAGCTGCCGGTCGCACATCTCGATCACACGCTCGGGCGCACCCTTCACGCAGGTGAGCCCGCCAGCCCGCAGATGGTGGAAGGTCGCCATGAAGCGGTGCTCACTCTCGAAGGGGATCGAGGTGATGGTCTCGTGCGACTCGGCGAGGTCGACCGGGTCGATCCCGACCTTGATGCCGAGGGCGAGCAGCGCGACGTCGGTCGGATCGCCCGACCACTCCCAGTGATCCTGATCATCGTGACGTCGCGACAGGCTGGCCTCGTTCGCCAGGCACGCCACGCGCGCGATCCGAAAAAGACCCTGCTCCTCGGGCAGCACGACGGGCCGCCCGCGCAGGAGCACGTCGCCCTCCGGTGCGTAGCCGACGCCCGTGATTTCGTACGAGCCCGCGCCCGAGACGACCCGCTCGACCGTGAGCTGATTGCGGGTGAGCGTGCCCGTCTTGTCCGTCGCGATCACACCGCAGCTGCCGAGCGCCTCGACCGCAGGCAGGTGGCGCACGACGACACCGCGCCGGGCCATGCGCGACACGGCGACGGCCAGCGCGACGGTGAGCGCCACGGGAAGCCCTTCTGGGATCGCCGACACCGCGAGCGCGATCGCGGCCAGCAACACGTCGCCCAGGGGCTGCCCCCGAAGCGTGCCCACGGTCACGAGCAGTGCGCACAGCACGAGCGCCGCCATGCCGACGTGGCGGGCGAAGCGCTCCATGCGCTGCAAGAGCGGCGGCGGCTCGTGCGGCACCGAGATGATCTGACTGGCGATGGCACCGAGCTCGGTTTGCAGCCCGGTCGCCACGACGAGGCCCATGCCTCGGCCGGACGTCGCCATGCTGCCCGAGAAGGCCATGTTGTGGCGCTCGGCCAGCGGCGCCGACTCGTCGAGGATCACCGTCGCGTCCTTCTCGACCTGCATCGACTCGCCCGAGAGCAGCGACTCGTCGATGCGAAGGTCGTGCTCCTCCATCAGACGCACGTCTGCAGCCACCCGCGCGCCGCCTTCGAGCAGCAGTAGATCCCCGGGCACCACCTCGTGCGCATCGACGTCGAGGGTGCGCCCGTCGCGATGTACGCGGGCCCGACTGGTCACGAGGCTCGCGAGCGACCGGACCTCGCGATCGGCGCGGAACTCGTTGAAGAAGCCGATCAACGCGTTCAGCACGAGCACGGCGAGGATGAAGCCGGCGTCGGCCACCTCCCGGAGCGCGAGCGATACGCCCGCGGCCGCGATCAGCACGTAGATGAGGGGGCTGCGGAACTGCCGCAGCATCAACAGCCAGCGGGGCGTGGGCGCGGGGGGCTCGATGCGGTTCGGGCCGTAGCGCTCGAGCCGCGTGCTCGCCTCGCGATCGCCGAGCCCGCCGCGGGCCACGCCGAGCCGGAGCGCGGTCGCGTCGCGATCCAGCGCCTGCCAGGCGACCTGCTGCGTCGACGTCACTTTCGAGCCGCCTTCCCGATCCATCGCCTGTCCCGTACCCATGATCTTCCAATGTCGAGCTCATCGAGGGCCGCAGCAATGCTCTCGAGGCCAGGCACCCAGAGCAGCCTGGATCCGTCTCCCTCAGCCTCGTCTCGAAGGTCCGATCAGCCTCCGATACCGGAGCTGCTCTTCGCGCTCGCGCTCCTCGAGCGTCGAAGCGATCCGTGCCTGTTCGGCGGCCAGCGCCGGCGCGACACGGCGCTCGAGCAGATTCACCCGGCGCGAGGTCTCGGCCAGCGCATGCGCCAGCCGGCGGATCCGCAGCTCGCGTGTCGTCGCGTCGAGCAGCAGCTCGGTGAGTCGCTCGAACGCGGCGGCCGCCGCGGTTGCCGCGGGGCCACCCTCCGATGGCGTGAAGCTTCGTTCGCCGGCCGGCCGGCTCACCGGATCGTGGCGGACGACCTCGGCCACGGGGAGCCCCCAGACCGCCTCGTTCGCCAGCTCGACATGGAGCTCGCGCACCGGCCGGGCCAGCGCCTGGAGGAGCGCGCTGCCCCGATCGCCCTCGGCGCGAAGCAGCGCCGCGTAGGCGACCGCGGACTGCCACTCGACCGCCTCGCGCGCATCGAGCACGGGACGCGCCGCGTGAAACAGCTCGGTGACCAGCGCCTTTCGCTTGCGGGTCAGCAGCTCGGCCGCGGTGCCGACGCGCTCCAGGCGCTTCCGCACACGCAGCAGCGCGTGTCGTGTCGGCGGCGCGCGGCGCGTCGAGCTCATACCGTCTCACCTCCGTGCTCGCTGCGCATCGTGCTCACGGCTCCGCTCCACCGTGCTCGCGCCGCCATGCCCAGGCCGCATCACCGAGCCGCGAAAGATCGGCGCGGGGCAGCACCTCGAGCAGCCGCCATCCGATCTCGAACGTCTCGTCGAGATCGCGACGGTGCGTGCCCTGATGCACGAGCTCCTGCTCGAAGCGCGCCGCAAAGTCGAGCGCGCGCCGATCGGTGTCGGAGAGCCCCGACTCGCCGACGATGCCGGCCGTGAGGCGCGCGTCCCGCCCCAGCGCGTAGATCGCGTAGAGCTGATCGGACCAGTCGCGGTGAACCGGGACCGTGCGCCCCTCGCCGATGCCCGAGTTCATCACGCGTGAGAGCGAGGGCAGCACGTCGATGGGCGGAAACACGCCGGCCCGATGCAGCTCTCGCCCCAGCACGATCTGCCCTTCGGTGATGTAGCCGGTCAGGTCGGGGATGGGGTGTGTGATGTCGTCGTCGGGCATGCTGAGGATCGGGATCTGCGTGAGCGAGCCCGAGCCGTCTCTCAGCACGCCGGCGCGCTCGAAGAGCGTCGCGAGGTCGGTGTACATGTAGCCGGGGTAGCCGCGCCGCCCCGGGATCTCCTCGCGCGCGGCACCGATCTCGCGCAGGGCGTCGCAGTAATGCGTCATGTCGCACATCACCACGAGCACGTGCATGCCCTGCTCGAAGGCGAGGTACTCGGCCGTGGTGAGCGCCAGCCGCGGTGCCAGCAGGCGCTCGATGGCAGGATCACCGGCGCGATTCAGGAAGAGCACGCTGCGCTCGGCCGCCTCGCTCGTGGCGAGGCGATCGGCGAAGAGACCGGTCTCTCGCTCGGTGATGCCGATGCCCGCGAAGATCACGGCAAAGGGCTCGTCGCCTGCAGCGCGCGCGCCCTCGACGATCTGCGCCGCGAGCTCTAGGCCCGGCAGCCCCGAGCCCGAGAAGACCGGCAGCTTCTGCCCGCGCACCAGCGTGTTCATGCCGTCGATCGCCGAGAGCCCCGTCTCGATGAAGTCGGCGAGCTTGCTCCGCCGGCTGGGGTTCAGCGGCGCGCCGAAGATCGGCCGCCAGGCATCGCCCACCGGCGCGGGCAGACCGTCGAGCGGCTGCCCCGAGCCCGACAGCACCCGCCCGAGCAGCTCGCGGCCGACGGGCGCGGCCGCTTGCTCGCCGCGCAAGGTGAGCTTCACGCGCGCCGGCGAGAGGCCGACCGTCTCTTCGAGCACCTGGACGACGCTGAGCTCGCGCCCCACCTCGATCACCTGACCGCGCCGCGCGGGCTGCCCCGGCACCTCGATGCTCGCCCACTCGCCGAGCGCCGCACCTTCGGTGTGCGGCACGTAGAGCAGCGGTCCCGCGAGCGCGCGGGCACCGTGATGGATGCGCGGCAGCCGACTCATGTCGCCTCCGCGGGTCTGGGCACGAGCGCCGCGATGGATCGACGCGCCTCGCCGACGCGACGCTCGAGCACCTCGCCGCGCGCATCGCGCACCGCGGTGATCGCGACCGATGCGGGCTCGAGCTGCAACACCTCGAGGGGCGTACCCGCCGCCAGGGCGTTGCGGCCCGCGGTATGCAGCTCGGTCACCAGACTCGCGAGCGCATGGGTCTTGGTCACGGACGAGCAGGCATCGACCGGGTCGAAGGCGTTCTGTCCGATCACGCGCTCGCGCACGAGCCGGGCCACCTCGAGCAGCAGCCGATCGTCATCATCGAGCGCGTCGCGGCCCACGAGCCCCGCGATCTCTTCGATCTCACGCTCGCGCTGCAGGATGCCGAGCACCGCATGGCGCAGCGCCTGCCAATCGGGGCCGCCCCGCGCCGCGAAGCCCGCCGCCGTGCCCTCGGCATGCAGGCTGTACGAGACCTCCCAGTCGACGGACGGAAACTGCCGGCGCTGCGCCAACGCTGGGTCGAGCGCCCAGAGCGCACCGACCACACGCAGCGAGGCCTGGGTCACGGGCTCCGAGAAGTCGCCGCCGGGCGGAGACACCGCGGCCACACACGTGAGCGCGCCCTCGCGCTCGGGCTCGCCCTGGCAACGCACCCGGCCGGCGCGCTCGTAGAGCTGACCGAGCCGGTGGGCAAGGTGCGTCGGATAGCCCTCCTCACCCGGCATCTCGCGCAGCCGCGAGCCGATCTCGCGCAGCGCCTCGGCCCAGCGCGAGATCGAGTCCGCCATGAGCGCCACGCGATGGCCCATGTCGCGGTAGTACTCGGCCAGGGTGACGCCGAGATAGACCGACGCCTCGCGCGCAGCCACCGGCATGTTCGACGTGTTGACCACCAGGATCGACCGGTCCATGAGCGAGCGGCCGGTGCTCGGATCGGTGAGCTCGGGGAACTCGGTCAGCACCTCGGCCATCTCGTTGCCGCGCTCGCCGCAGCCGACGTACACGATGATGTCCGCCTCCGCGAAGCGGGCCAGCGCCTGCTCGATCACCGTCTTGCCCGTGCCAAAGCCGCCCGGCAACGCCACCGAGCCGCCCTCGGCGACGGGAAAGAGAAGGTCGAACACCCGTTGACCGGTCACGAAGGGCCGGTCGGCGGGCAGCCGGCGCGCGGCTGGTCGAGGGACGCGCACGGGCCAGCGCTGGGCCAGCAGCAGCGGCGTGCCGTCGCGCAGCCTGCCGATGGGCTCGTCGATGGTGAAGCGGCCGGCGTCGATCTCGGCGATCTCGCCCGCCTGATCCGGCCGCAACATGATCCGGTGCACGATCCCCGGACGCTCCTCGACGTGGCCGAGCCAGTCGCCGCCTGCGACCGCATCACCGGGCTCGACACACGGCTCGAACGCCCAGCGCGTCTCGGCGTCGAGGGTGGGCACGTGTCCGCCCGGGAGGAGGAAGTCGCCCTGCTGGGCGGCGAGCAGTGCGAGCGGCCGGCCGACGCCGTCGAGCACCGACCCGAGGAGCCCCGGCCCGAGGTGCGCCGTGAGTGGCCCGCCGGTCGGCTCGACGGTCTCACCGATCGCCAACCCGCCCGTGTCCTCGAAGATCTCGAGCGTCGCGACGTCGCCCTCGATCCGGATGACCTCGCCCATGAGCGCGCGCGACCCAACGCGCACGAGCTCGTAGAGCGAGGCCTCGGGGAGCGGGGCCGCTTCGGCCAGCGACCCGACGATGCGCGTGAGTCTGGGCGTGGTACTGGACGTCGAGAGCGGCCCCTTCATCGCAGCCGCACCCGGTGCCCGATGGCGACTCTCAACATCTCGGTGAGCTGGTGCTCGGCCGAGGGCCGCGCCCCCGAGCGTGGCGCCGGAAACGGGATCACCACCGGCACGGCCCGTTGCTCGAGGCTCGCACGCAGCGGCTCGGGCAATGCGTCGTAGAGCAGCTCTTCGACGAACACCACGCCGGGCTCGGGCTGAGCGACCAGCTCGCGGATCACCGCCGCCGCCTCGACCCCGTCGATGGCCGCGAGGCCGTGCACCCCGGCGAGTGCGAAGCCGTCGGACGTGCTCGGGCGGCAGACGACGTGAAGCGTGTGCGTCATGCGGCGATGCCTCTGCGCGAGCCGAACCCGGGGCCGAGGTCGGTGCCCGGGTGAGGATCGATCCTCGAAGAGAGGTGTGAGCCGAGCTGCGACACGATCGTCTCGACGCTCATCCCGGCCGCGATCCCCCAGCCGATGCACCGGAGATCCGCGCGCTCGGACCGGAGCCGCAGCACACACTCGACGATCGGCCCTTCGCCGACCGGGTCGAGGCGCGCCGCGTTGCGCGCCTTCGCGATGCGCGTTGCGCGCGCCCTCGCCTCGAGCGCGGCCGGTCCGAGATCGGGGGCTTCGAACACCCCGCCGAGCCCCGTCTCGCGAAAGGCCCGGGCGAGGAGCCGGCGCCTCTGCGATTCGTCGCCCTCGTCGGCGATGGACGTGAAGAGCTGCCGCGACAGAGCCAGGCCGCCCTCCACGAATGCGCCGCCCCCTGCGAGCGCAGCCCAGGCGTTCTGCAGGTCGATCTCGTCCTCGACCCAGCGGCGCAGTGGACCGATCCGGCCGGCGGTGGCATCGCGAGCCCGACGAGCCCAGGTCTCGTCGATCGCAGCCTCGAGAGCCGTCGAGCCCTCGCCGCTCCGCCGCAGTGCCACAGCCAGCGGATCGGCGTACGGGCTACGAAGACGTGTCAACGCGCGTACGAGCCCCGTCGAATCGGAGGCACGGGCAACGGCGCGCCGCAGCTCGCGCAGCTCGGGCCAGCCACTCGGGGCGCCGACGGCAGACACCCGATCGGGGGCGCCGTAGTCGCCCAGCTCGCGAAGCCGGATACGCAACGTGTCGCGCACCTCGAGCTCGAGCGGCGGCGCGAACAGGGGTGCGCGATCGGCGAGCCAGCGCACCAGGATGGCGAGTCGACGCAATGTCTCGTGCTCGATCGCGCGCTCGACGAGGTGCGAAGTCGAAAGCGCGGCTCCGCTGGCCGCGGGTGCGATCCAGTAGCCCAGATCCTCGAGCGCAGCGGCCAGGGCGCCGCTCCCGGACACACGAGCGAGCTGTCGCAGCTGCGCCTCATCGAGCAGATGGCGCACGAGCCCGCGCGCACGCACGACCACGTCGCCGAGCTCGCCGCGCCTCATGCCGCGTCGCCCTCGAGCCTGCGCAGCACCTCGATCGCGAGCGTCGGACGGCCGAGCTCGAGTAGCTGCTCGAGCGTCGCGTCGATCACGAGCGCACCGCCGGCGGCCTCGACGCAAAAGCCCGTCGGCAGATCCGCACGCGTCTCGATTCGGAGGTCGGTGCCGAGCTCGAGCGCGCCTTCGAGCACGTCGGCCACACCAGGCGAGCAGGCGATCACGGCGCCGCCTTCGGGCACGAGCCCCAGCGCCTCGCGCGCGCGCAGCAGCACGCGGTGTCGTGCAGCGGGCTCGTCGAGAGCGTCCTCGAGGAGCGCGCCCGCGCGTTCGAAGACGCGGTCGAGAAGCTCTTGTCGCGCGCCGAGCACCTCGCGCTCTCCCGCCACGCGGGCGCGGGCCAGATCGCGAGCGAGCGCATCGCGCAGCTCGCGCTCGGGGCCGCGCAGGGCCTCGGCGCGCCGACGCTCCGCCTCGGCTTCGTGGCGAGCGCGCAGCTCGGCGATGCGCCGCGTCGTATCGCGGCGGATCTCGTCGACACGGGCGCGCCCCTCCGCCTCGAGGTCGGCGCGCAGTGCCCGCGTGTCGGGGCCCGGTGCGCTCACGTCCCGCGCATCAGGATCAACACGGCCACCACGAACCCGAGGATCGCCATCGTCTCGGGAATGGCGATCAGGAGAATGGCCGTCACGCCCATCTCGGGCCGCTCGGTCAGGCTCGCAGCGGCGGCGGGGCCGATGCGCGACTGCGCCCAGCCCGTGGCCAGCGCGGGCAGCCCCACTGCGAGCGCAGCAGCCACCTCGATTGCCGTGATTTCCATTCAAGGTTCCTCCGCGCGTGAGCTCGGCTCACGCGCTCTGTGGCGCACCGCCATCGGGTGGGCGCCAGTGACGGAGTGGCTCGTACACCTGATCACCGGGACTGTAGAAGGTCCCGAAGAACTCCACGAAGTGGAGACGCAGGGCGTGGATGGTCGGGCTGAACACACCCAGCCCGAAGTTCACGATGTGGAAGAGCGTGGCGAATACGACGCCAACCGCGGCACCACCCAGCGCTCCCGCCATGTCGTTGGCGACCACGGCCAGCATCACCGATGCGGTGCCGAGCGCCATGATGCGCGCATACGAGAGGATGTTGCTCACGCGCGACAGCAGCTCGATGGGGCCGATGAAGCCCTCGAGCAGCACGAGCACGGGCAACGAGACCAGCAGCGCGATCACCGAAGGCTTCATGAAGAACTGGGGCAGCACGTTCACCGCAGCGAGCAGGATCGCCGCCGTGAACACGAGCATGAGCGCGGTGAGCCCACGGCCCAGAGAGTGGCGCGGCGTGCTCCGCATGCCCGAGATCGCGCCGAGCACGAGCCCGAGCACCACGTGCACGAAGCCGATCGAGACCGCCAGGATCAGGAACGGCACCACCGCGTCTTCTCGCGAGAACGTCATGGCTTTCAGCCCGAAGAGCCGATGACCGAGGTCACCGAAGAGCTCACCGAAGAAGATCCCGAAGAGGATCGAGAAGATCGAGCAGGCCGCGGCGATCTGCGAGACGGAGCGTAGCGTGCTGCCTGGCTGCGAGCGGCTCCAGCCGAGGGCGGCGAGCCCGCCCAGCACCGCGCCATATCCGATGTCGCCCAGGATCAAGCCGAAGAAGAGCGGAAAGAAGACGGCGACGAAGGGCGTCGGGTCGAGGGTGCCGTAGCGCGGCGCGGGCAAGCGGCGGGTGATCACCTCGAAGGGGCGCAGCATCGGGGGGTTGTGGATCGAGACGGGCGCATCGGGGGACGTCCACCGCTCCCTCGCGATCTCCTCGATGACGATGGAAGGGCTGACACGGCTCGTCAACATGTGCGCGAGGACGTCGCGCTCGTCGGCCGGCAGCCAGCCCTCGAGCACGAAGAGGTGCGGCGTGACGCCCGCATTGCCGAGCGCCCCGTTCGCGATCAGCCGGTCGTGCAGCGCCGCGCGCGCGCGCAGCAGCCCGGGCTCGAGCCAGGCGGCGAGGTGGCGGCGGCGATCTTCGAGCAGAGCGAGCCGCGCCTCGATCGCGGACAGCCTTCGGCCGAGGTCATCGGCGGCGGCGCGGGGGCCGATGCGCTCGAGCTTCGCGGGCAGCTCGATCTCGCCTACGCCCGCCGCCGGCAGCACCGCGGTGAGGCGCTCGGCGGCGCGCGCCGGCACCTCGACCATCACCGCCAGCTCGTCGCCGGGCACCGGGTGCGTGTGCACGACGAAGTCTTCCCCGACGGCCTCCTCGATCTCGGACTCGAGCCGCTCGAGCTCGCTTGCGTGCCCCCGCGTCAGCACGAGGAATGCCACGTACCGACCGGGCGCGGCGATCCGCGACTCGAGATCGGCGAATACCTCGATCAGCTGCAGCAGGTGGGCCAGGCTCGAGCGCTCCTCCTCGATCGCGCGGACCTCGCCCGCCAGGCGCAGGGTCGCGCGTCGGGCTCGGCGCGCGAGCCGCACCTCGCGCGCGATCGGCTCGACCCGGATCGAGGGACGCCCGTCACGGCGATCGACCGCGAGGCCGAGCCGCGACATCGCCTCCTCGATGTCCTCGAGCGCAGTGCGAAGAGTGCGATCGTGCCGCTGATCGCGCGCGCTCTCACGCGGCGCCACGAGGGGGGGCACGAGATCGGGGCGAATCGGATGCAGGGTGCCGATGTCCTGCAGCGCGCGCACCGTCGTGTCGAGCTTCGAGCGCGGACCGATGATGCGGACCCTCTCCATCGTGACGATCATGACGCGGGCTCGCTCGTCGGCCCGGGCAGGGACGCGGATTCGATCGGAGTCTCGGGCTCGAGATCGCCTCGAGCGACGCGCTGCGCGACGAAGGTGGCGAGCGTTTCGACGCGCGCGTCGTCCACCTCGCGATAGCGGCGCGCGGAGGCAGCGCTCTCGTGCTCGATCTCGGCGAGCGCCTCGGCGCGTCGAGCGTCGAGCTGCGCGCGCAGCTCACACAGGGCCTCGTCGAGCGCGACGTCTCCCTCGCTCGTCCGGGCGTCGAGCTCCGCCTGGACCTCCGCGATCACCCGCTCGGCCTCCGCCTCGGCCGCGCGAGTGGCCTCGAGCACCCGCTGCTCGACCTCGATCAGGTCGGCGAGGACACCTTCCTGCTGCTCCGCTTCGTCGGCCGGATCGTCCACTGCGGGCTCCCTGGCGAGGACAAGGCTCACGGATCGCCCTGCCCTTCCTCAGCGTCCATCGTCATTCTATGGGCTGATGGTCCCCGTTGCTCCACAAGACTTTCGCGCCCGGACACCTGCGCGGTCGGGTGACGGGCTCGACGGGGCAAACCGCCACACCACGCTCTGCCGAGACCTCATCGACCAAGTCGAGGGGCCCGGCGCCGCCGTTCACCCGACCAGCCCCGTCGACGCGCCCCCGTCGATTCGGAGGATCGCACCGGTCGTGTAGCTCGAGGCGTCGCTCGCGAAGTAGAGCGCGGCGCCGACGACCTCGTGCGGCTCGCCGATCCGCTTGAGCGCCGCGCGATTGCCGACGAACCCCTTCACCTGATCGCTCCACGCCTTCGAGATGTCGGTGAGGAACGCGCCCGCCATGATGCAGTTGACGCGAACCTTCGGCCCGAAGGTACCCGCCATCCCCACGGTGAGCGCATTCAGCCCGGCCTTCGCCGCGCCATAGGGGAGCTCGCCCGCACTCGGTCCGATCGACGCGATGCTGCTGATGTTCACGATCGAGCCGCCATCCTGCTCCGCCATGCGGGTGCCCACGAGCGCCATCAGGCGAAACGGGCCCTTGAGGTTGACGTCGAGGACCTTGTCGTAGAGCTCCTCCGAGATACCGACCACAGACTCATAGAGGGGCGACATGCCCGCGTTGTTGATGAGCACGTCGATCCGCCCGAACCGCTCGACCGTCGCGTCGACGAGCGTCTCGCAGTCGCCCCACCTGCCGGCGTGAAAGCCCACGCCGAGCGCGCTCGTCGAGTACGTCTGCTCGAGCTCTTCTGCCAGCGCGTGGCACGCGTCGGCCTTCCGGCTCGCCACGACCACCGAGGCCCCTGCCTCTGCGAACGCGTGGGACATCTCGCGGCCGAGCCCTCGGCTCCCACCCGTCACGACGACGACTTTGCCGTCGAGCCCGAACATCTCGCGCGCTCCCTGTCGATCCTGCATGGCCGCTCTCCTCGCTGGTCACTCGCGCAGCACCTGCGGGCGTGAGCCGCGCCGGCCGTGAGCGCGTCGCTCAATCCGCCTGCACGCCCTTCGGCGCCTGCTGCTTCATGAACCCGAACATGTAGCCGGCGACCCGGCGCATCTGGATCTCTTCAGCGCCTTCTGTGATGCGGTAGCGGCGGTGGTGCCGGTAGATGTGCTCGAAGGGCTCGTGACGCGAGTAGCCCATGCCGCCGTGCACCTGCATCGCACGATCGGCCGCCTCGCAGCAGAGGCGGTTCGACCAGTAGTTGCACATGGACACCTTGTCCGAGACCGAGAACGGACCGTACTCGTCCATCTGCCACGCGGTCTTGTGGATCAGCGCGCGCAGCATCTCGCACTGGGTCTGCAGCTCGACGAGCGGGAACTGGATGCCCTGGTTCGTCGCCAGCGCCTTGCCGAAGGGCTTGCGCCGCTGCGCGAACCCCACCGACCGGTCGACGCAGAACTGCGCCGCGCCGAGCGACGAAGCGGCCTGGCGGATGCGGTTCTCGTTGAAGAAGTGCTGGACGATCTGCAGTCCGCGCCCCTCCTCGCCGAAGATCGCGCCGTCGGGCACGCGCACGTCGGTCAAGGTGAAGCGGCCGTGATCGGTGGGCATGTTGAAGGTCCAGAGCATCTCCTCGACCTTGAAGCCAGGTGAGTCCACCGGCGTCAGGAACGCGGTGATGCCGTGGCCGTCGCCCGCCTTGCCGCCGGTGCGCGCCATGACCATCGCGTGGCTCGCCTTGTGGATGCCGGTGTTCCACGACTTCTCGCCGTTCAGCACCCAGTCGTCGCCGTCGCGCGCGCCCGTGGTCTCCATGTGCGTGGCGTCGCTGCCGTGCTCGCTCTCGGTGATGCCGAAGGTGAAGCCGCCCGTCCCCGTCGCGAGCCGATCCTGCCACTCGGCCTTCTGCGCGTCGCTGCCGTAGTGCAGCAGCAGCAGCAGCCCCACGTTGTTGCCCACCACCGAATGCTCGTTCTGCAGATCGTTGTGGAGGCCGAGGCCCTTGTGCGCGAGGTGCTCGCGGATCACCGCCATGTCGAGGTTCGTGCCCTCGCGTCCACCCCACTCCTTCGGAAACGGGTAGCGGTAGTGGCCCGCGGCATCGGCGAGACGCTTCGCCTGGCCGAGCAGTGCCTCCCACTCCTCGTTCGGCAGACCACCGCGATCCCAATCGGTGCGCGCGTCCTCGCGGCGGTGATCGAAGAAGCGGATGTTGTCGTCCTGCTGCTCGAGCGGGACGATCTCGCGCTCGATGAAGTCATCGAGCTCCTTCAGGTACTCGGCGAGATGCGGAGGGAGGTCGAAGTTCACGGCTTCTCCAGTTCGTGATCGTTGAGACTAGTGCGACAGCGCGACCGCGAGGCCGGAGTACTTCGGCTGGTCGATGGCGAGCTGGTTCGCAGCGGTCGTGCGCAGATGCTCGGCGAGGCCTTCTCTGTCGAGCGGAATCGACCCGTCTCGAAGCCCCTCGCAGAGTCGCCCGCGAAGCATTTCGACCGACTCGTCGGTCCCGAAGAGCGAGCGCAAGCGCTCGTGCTCGCCGCGCAGATGCGCGGGCCCGAGCGTCAGCTCGCGCCGCACGATGTCGAGCGAGTTCGACGCCACGAGGGCCATGAACGAGTTGCGGCCTTCGAGCGCCTTGCGCGCGTCCTCGCGCAGGAAGTCGCGCACGCTGGTCAGCAGCTCGTCGACGCGCGGCATGTCGACGGAGCTCGCGGCCGGCTCATCGGCGACGAGCTCGACGGGCCCGGGGATGATGAGGTTCGCGCAATCGACCTGGCACTCCGAGCTGCGACGCGCGATGCCCGGGCGTTCGACCGTCTTGTCCGCGCCGGCACGCCAGAACGCGGCCATGGCGAGGCTCGTGGCTGCCCACCAGAACGAGCCGAAGACCTCCCAGAACCGCACGTGCTCGGGCTCGACGCGCACGCCCGACACGCTCTCGTAGCCGTCGAGCAGATCCTCGAGTCGGCCGAAGCCACCGACCGGCAGATCGTGCTGGCCGAAGCGCCACGAGTTCGTGCAGATCCACCCGATGTCTCGAATCGGATCACCGAGATGCGCGAGCTCCCAGTCGAGCACGGCGACGATGCCTTCGGGCGAGACCATGACGTTGCCGTTGCGGAAGTCGTTGTGGACGAGCCGCGGCTCGGCCTCGCCGGGAAGGTGCTCGAGCAGCCAGCGTGCCGTGTAGTCGATCATCGGCATCGCCGTGCCGAACGTCTGGTAGCGCTCCCACACCTCGCGCACGTACGCCTCGGTCGACACCGTCTTCAGGCGATCGGCGAGACCCGTAGCGACGGGATCGATCCCGTGGATGCGCGCCAGGATCTCGCCGCATTGGTGCGCGAGCTTCGGGCGCACGGCCTCGAGCTCGGGCGAGCGCAGGATCTTGCCCCCCACCGTCTCGCCGTCGAGCCACTCCATGACGAAGCCTTCGCCACACTCTTCGTCCGGCGTGAACACGTGGAAGATCTCCGGCTCGGGCACGCCGGCGGCCTTGGCGACGCGGAAGAGCTCGGCCTCGCCCTCGATGCCGGGCCCCGAGCCGTCGAGCCCACCGGCGGCGCCGAGCGCCGAGCGACGCACCGCGAGCGTGCGCGGCCCGGAGCTGGTCTCGATCTCGACCCGGTAGGTCGCCTGGCTCGCACCGCCGGAGAGCCGGCGGGCGGAGAGGAGCTTCTCGTAGCCGGTGATCGACCGGGAGAGGCTGCGGGCGAGTCGTTCTTCGAAGCTGCTCATCCCGATGATGGTGCTCCAAATGGTGGGGATCGCTAGTCCGTTGCCAGTCGGACCCGAGGCTTCGGATCGGTCGATTCGGCGACGCTTCCTCGACCGGGAAGCGCCGCAGCCCTAGATCCGGAGCACCCCGTGGCGAGCCGCGGCCGGATGAAGATGGTCGTCTGTGCGACCTTGACGGCTCGAGGAGATCGACGGACGCCAGCACGACGGAGACACACGATGACCGAAGCCCCCATCCTCATCGCTGGCGGCGGCCCGATCGGGCTGCTCGTCGCCATCGAGATGCACGAGCGCGGCGTGCCCTGCCTGCTCGTCGAGAAGGGTGTCACCCCCACCGCTTTCCCGAAGATGGACATCACGAACGTGCGCTCGATGGAGCACTTCCGGCGGCTCGGCATCGCCGACGACGTGCGGGCCATCGCCGTGCCCACGGATCACAACCTCGACGTCGTCTGGTGCACGCGGCAAAACGAGTGGGAGCTCGCGCGCTTCCCCTACGCATCCCCCGATCAGATGCGCGCGCTCTCGAAGGCACGCAACGACGGCACCCAGGCCGCCGAGCCCTACATGCGCCTGGCCCAGTCGAGGCTCAAGCGACGATTGCGCGAGAAGGTCGATGCCTCGAACGTGGTCGAGGCGCGCTGGGGCTACGAGCTCGTCACGCTCGAGCAGGACGACGAGGGCGTCACATCGACGATCCGAAACGTCGAGACGGGCGAAGAAGAGCCCGTGCGCTCGCAGTACGTCGCGGGCTGCGACGGCGGCACCAGCGCGGTGCGCGAGGCGCTCGGCATCCCGCTCACCGGCGAGTTCGGGGTGGGCCGCCTGTACATGGTCCACTTCAGATCGACCGACATGGCTCTGCTTCAGCGCTTCGGCCAGTCGTGGCACGTGCAGTCGCCCGCGTGCACGATGATCGCCCAGGACGACGAGGGCGAGTGGACAGCCCACATCCCGCTCCCGCCGGGCACCGACGAGAGCGCGCTCGATCCGCGTGCGAAGCTCACCACCGCCATCGGCTGCGACTTCGAGTTCGAGGTGCTGCTCGCCAGCCTCTGGAGCCCGCACCTCGTCACGGCCACCCGCTACGGGCAGGGGCGGGTGTGGCTCGCCGGCGACTCGGCGCACCAGCTGATCCCCACCGGCGGCTACGGCATGAACACCGGCGTCGTCGACGCCGCCAACCTCTCGTGGAAGCTGGCGGCGGCCGTCCAGGGCTGGGGCGGCCAGGCGCTCCTCGACTCGATCGATGCCGAGCTGCGGCCGATCGGCGTGCGCTCGGTGCGCGGATCGCGGCTCAACATGCAGGTGCGCCTCGACATCGCGCGCGCGTACCTCACGCAATACCTCGGCGCCCACGCGGACGACGCGCAGGGCGCGCAGCTGCGCCGCGCCTTCGGCCGCACCATCCTCGATCTTCGCAATGACGAGAACGAGAGCTTCGGCATCGAGCTCGGCCACTCGTACTGGGACTCGCCCATCGTCTGCCAGGAGGGCTGGAAGCCCGACGATCCGAAGGTCGAGTACACCCCCACCACCCTGCCCGGCCATCGGCTGCCGCATCTCTACGTCGACGGCACGCCCATC
>CAYYSY010000181.1:0-8224 GCA_964474355.1 uncultured Spirochaetaceae bacterium
GCTCTCCCGCGCCGGCCAGGCCGCGCGGGAGATGGCCTCGAGCTCGGAGATCAACCCAGTCCGAGCGTGCGAGCGATGATCACCTTCATGATCTCGTTGGTGCCGGCGTAGATCGACTGCACGGCGGCGTCCGCGTAGTCGCGGCCGATCGGATACTCGTCCATGAAGCCGTAGCCGCCGAAGAGCTGCAGGCACTCGCTGGTCAGCTTCTTCTGCAAGTCGGTGGTCCACCACTTGGCCATGCTGACCTCGGCGACGATGTCGTCACCACGTACGTGGGCCGCGAGAAGCCGGTCGACGAAGGCCTGACCGATCTCCACCTGGGTCTCGAGCTCGGCGAGCTTGAACTGCGTGTTCTGGAACGCGGCGATCGGCTGCCCGAACGCCTTGCGCTCCTTCACGTAGGCGATCGTGTCGTCGAGGGCGCGGCGACAGCTGGCCATCGAGCTCACGCCGATGCAGAGCCGCTCCTGCTGGAGCTTCTGCATCAGCATCTTGAAGCCCTGCCCCTCCTGGCCGAGCAGGTTCTCGACTGGCACCCGGCAGTCGTTGAAGAACATCTCGCTCGTGTCCTGGCCCTTCAAGCCGAGCTTCTTCAGGTTGCGCCCGCGCTCGAAGCCCGGCGTGCTCGTCTCGACCAGCAACAGCGAGACGCCCGCGTGCGGCGGGCTCGCGTCGGGATCGGTCTTGCACACGACGATCACGAGATCGCAGTTCTGCCCGTTCGAGATGAAGGTCTTGGCCCCGTTCACGACGTACTCGTCACCATCACGGATCGCACGGGTCTGCACGTTCGCGAGATCACTGCCGGTGCCGGGCTCGGTCATGGCGATGGCGACCAGGCACTCGCCGGTGATCGCGGGCGCGAGGTACTTCTGCTTCTGAGCCTCGGTGCCGAAGTCGCGGAGGTAGGGCAGACAGATGTCGACGTGGAGCGAGGTCTGCAGCGCGTGGGCGCGGGTATAGGCGAGCTCCTCCATCACGATCGCGTCGTAGATGAAGTCGGCGCCGGCGCCGCCGTACTCCTCGGGCATGTTGGCACCGAGGAAGCCGGCCTCGCCCATCTTGCGCCACGTGTCCCGGTCGCTGATGCCGGCCTCGTTCCAGGCCTCGACCTTCGGCTCGATCTCGGCGGCGGCGAAGCGGCGGAACTCGGCGCGAAACTGCTCGTGCTCATCGGTGAAGATCTCTCGGCGCATGGATGGCGACCTCGGGGCGGGGCGGGCTGGCTGACCCGGGTGGAAGCGAGGAGGGTAGCTCCGGGGCTCGCGGCGAAAAGCCCGCGCCGAAGCGGGCGAGGACGAGCGCCGGGCTAAGCTCTGGCGGGTGCGAGCGCGCCCGGACCGGGCCGTCACAGGAGAGCAGGCGCTTGAAGCTGCGCGACGTCGCCATCGGGGAGCGCCACGATCTCGCGATCGTCTCGGGCCTGAACGTGCTCGAGCGCCTCGACGGGGCGCTCGAGGTGGCGCGCGCGCTCGCGGGGCTCGGCGCGAAGCACGCCCGCTCCGTCGTATTCAAGGCCTCCTTCGACAAGGCAAACCGCACGCGGGTCGACGGCTTCCGGGGCCCCGGGCTCGACGCGGGGCTCGAGATCCTCGCGACGATCAAGACCGAGACGGGCCTGCCCGTGCTGACCGACGTCCACGAGCCCGCACAGGCCGCGTCCGTGGCCGAGGTCGCCGACTGCCTGCAGGTGCCCGCTTTCCTGTGTCGCCAGACCGACCTGCTCCGCGCGTGCGCCGAGACCGGCCGCGCGGTCAACCTCAAGAAGGGCCAGTTCGTCGCGCCCGAGGACATGCGCCACGCGGTCGACAAGCTGCAGCGCTTCGGCTGCGAGGACGTGCTGGTCACGGAGCGGGGCACGAGCTTCGGCCACCACGATCTCGTGGTCGACTATCGCGGCCTCGCGGCGATGCGCGCGTTCGCGCCGGTCTGCTTCGACGCCACGCACGCGGCCCAGCGCCCGGGCGCCCGCGACGGTGCGTCGGGCGGGGCGCGCGAGGTCGTCGCGCCCCTGGCGCGGGCGGCGGTCGCAGCCGGCGTCGACGCCCTCTTCGTCGAGGTGCACCCCGATCCCGATCGCGCGCCGGTCGACGGACCCTGCCAGATCACGCCGGCCGCGCTCGATGCGCTGCTCGCTGAGGTGGTCGCCATCGAGACCGCCTTGAAGGCTGCCGAGCGGCCATAGAGAGCCCTGTCAGCGCCACCGGGCGGCGAGCCCGATCGACGCGCAGCCAGCCTGCGCTGCCCCGAGGAGACGATGCCCATGCCCGCTGCCGGATCACCGAAGACCGTGTTCGTCACGGGCGCCTCCTCCGGCATCGGCGCCGCCGTGGCGCAGCGCTTCGTCGAGCGCGGCGACCGGGTCTTCGGCACGAGCCGCAGCGCGCGACCCGATGGAGACGGCATCGAGTGGCTCGCAGTGAACGTTCAGGACGACGCGAGCGTCGACCTCGCCGTCACCGAGATGCAGAAGCGCTGCGACTCGATCGACGTCGCGGTGCTCTGCGCGGGCTTCGGCATCTTCGGCAGCGTCGAGGACGTCTCGATCGAAGCCGCGAAGGAGCAGTTCGAGACGAACTACTTCGGCGTGCTGCGCTCGATGCGCGCGTTGCTCCCGGCGATGCGTGCCCAGGGCCACGGCCGCATCCTCGTGGTCGGCTCGCTCGCGGGACGCGCGCCGATCCCCTTCCAATCGCACTACTCGGCGAGCAAGGCCGCGCTCGAGGCGACCGTCCTCGCCGTGCGCAACGAGCTGCGCGGACACGGCGTCGACGTCGTGCTGATCGAGCCCGGCGACATCTCGACGCCGTTCAACGATGCCATGGCGTGGGAGACGAGCCCGGGCGAGTCGGCGTATCGCGGGCAGCTCGAGCGCTGCGAGAAGGTCATCCGCGAGTCGCTCCCCAAGGCACCGGGGCCCGAGGTCGTCGTGCGCGCAGTCGAGAAGGCCGTGGACGCGACCCGGCCGCGCACGCGCTACGCGGTGGGCGACGAGGCCCTGCTGGTTGCGATCGCGAAGCGGATCCTGCCCGATGCGCTCGCCGCGCGGGTCATCGCCTCGCATTTCGGACTGGCCTGAAGCGAGGCCTGCTACTCGAGCTCGAGCACGCCCCGGGCGATCAGCGAGTCGATCGCGACGAGCACGCCAATCTCGGGCTCCGGAATCACCTCGAGCATCTTGCCGACGCTCATGCCCACCTGGGTGAGCTCGAGCACGGCGGCCTCGGTCTGATCTAGCTCCGACTCGCACTCTTCGAGCGCGTCGGTGTCGATGCGGAACACGGTCGAGGGGGGCACGCGGCCGGGCGCAGCGCCCCCCGCCTTCCCCGCGGAGCCCGCGCCGCCGGCGGACGCGCTCGACTTCGCGGTCGCCGCCTCCTGCCTGAGCTCGTCGAGCGCGCAGAGCGCCTTGAGGATCGCTCCCTCGAGCGGGATCGGATCATCCGCACCGCAGAGCGGCTCGACGAGCTGCGTCACGAGCTCGAAGTGACCGCTGCGCAACGCCAACATCGTCTCGAGCGCGGGCTGTCCGTGCAGGCCATCGATTTCCGCCCAGAGCAGCTGTCCCGACTCGAAGCCGATCGAGCCCTCCGCAGCATCGCCGGTGACGACGAGCGTCCCGCGTGGCATGGTCGATGCGAACATCTGCAGCAGATCCGTGATGCCGAGCTCGGCGATGGGGCCGTTGATCGCTCCGAGCCGACGGCTGTGCTCGGTGGCCTGCACGTCGTTCATGAAGCTCGCGACCTCGGTCCGCCGCGCATCTGCGTGGACGAGCTCGATGCCCATGGCCGTCACCCGTCCGCTGCTCGACTTCACGTGGCGCACCACCCGGCCCTCGATCGGCATCTTCTCACCGGTCACCGGATGATCGAGCGTCAGCGCAATCGACTCGCCGATGGGCAGCGGCTCGCCCTGCACCTCGAGCAGCATGCCGGACGCGCTGACGTCTCGGGTCTGCGCCGGGATGGCTCCGCTCTCCGAGCATTCGACGGTGGCGTTGACACGAGCACGCGATCGCGGCGCCGCGCGTCGGCCCGTCTTGGTCACGCGCTCGTCGGGCGATGCACCCTCGCCCACGAGATCACCGAGGCGCTCGCGCAGCTCGCGCACCGGCATCGTGAACTGGATCGCGATGCCGGGCGTCGCGCCCGCGGCCTCCATGTCGGGAGAAACGCGGTGCACGACCTCGCCTTCGAGCACGAGGTGTTCGTTGCAGAAGAGCAACGCGAGCTCGACGTCGACGAGGCTCCGCGTCTCGTAGTCGCCGGAGGTCGCGACGAAGATGCCGCCACGCGAGATGTTGCTCGCATACTCGGCTCTGAACGCGTCCTGCGTCGAGTATTGGACCTGCAATGCGTGGCCCAGGGCCATTCAGACACCTCGAGTGCCAGTCGATCCCGCGCCGCGCGAGTCCCCTGGCATTCGGAATTCGAATCTACGTGCCTTGAAATCAATCCTGCGAGTTGCAACGCAAGTGATCGAAGCCACGAGTCGAGCGGAATTCCTGCCCCTCGTATCGGCGCGCCCACGTGGGAACCTGACGCTCACGAGTGCCATAAATATCCGTGATGCTTGGGGTTTTCCCTGATTCGCGCGCCGGCAACTCCGCTGGGGCCATTTGCCTCACCCGCGCTCGAACCAGCGGCGGCGCTCGAAGTCGGTCACGGCCCGGTCGCTGGCCTCGAGCTCCGCCCGGGCGAAATGGGCCAGGTGCTCGACGACGTCTTCCCCGAAGGCGGCGCGCGTGAAGGCGCTCTCGGTGAATGCGCCGATGGCCTCACCCAGATTCAGGGGCACTCGGGGCAGATCGGTCGCCTGGTAGCCGTCGCCGGTGAACAGCGGCCCGGGATCACGCTCGTGCTCGATTCCATCCAGTGCGGCTGCAATCAGACCCGCGTACACGAGGTAGGGGTTCGCGTCGCCACCGGGGATCCGGCACTCGACGCGGAGCGACTCGCCGTGCCCCACGACCCGGAAGCCGACGGTGCGATTGTCATAGCTCCAGGCGATGCGCGTCGGAGCGAACGTGCCTTCGACGTAGCGCTTGTACGAGTTGGGGTTCGGCGCGAAGAGCATCGACAGCGCGCGGGCGTGCGCGAGCATGCCGCCGACGGCGTGCTTGAACGTGTCGGACGGACGCGCGTGCGTGCCCTCGATCTCCGCGCCCTCGCCACTGAATGCCGACTTGCCGTCCAGATCGCGCAGGCTCATGTGCACGTGCAGGCTGCTGCCTGCGTGGTCGGTGTCCCACTTCGCCATGAACGTGAGCGAGGCGCCGTTGGTCGCGGCGATCTCCTTGGCGGCGAGCTTGTAGATCACGTGACGGTCGGCCATCTCCACCGCGGCGCCATAGCGCAGGTTGATCTCGTGCTGGCCGGGGCTCGCCTCACCCTTGCTGAACTCGATGGGGATGCCCGACGCATCGGCATGCCGACGGATCGCGCCGATCACGTGCTCGGAGAAGCCGCCCGAGAGCACGTGGTAGTCCTCGTTGTAGGCGCGGCTGGTGGTCAGCCCGCGGTAGTCGCTGGCCTCGGCTTCGTCGTACGACTGCCGGAACAGGAAGAACTCGAGCTCACTGGCGCAGAAGGGCTCGAAGCCGCGCTCCCGGGCGCGCTCGACCTGGCGCTGCAGGATCCGCCGTGGAGAGATCGCGACCGGCTCGTCCTCCTCCTCGTGGAGCAGGTCGCAGATCACGATGGCGGTGCGGTCCATCCAGTCGGCGAAGCGCAGGGTCGAGAAGTCGGGGATCGCGCGCATGTCGCCGTAGCCGCTCTCCCAGCTCGACCACGCATAGCCCTGGGTCGGCTCCATCTCCATGTCGCTCGCGAGCAGGTAGTCGCAGGCGTGCATGCCGTCGCCGGCGATCTCTTCGAGGAAGTAGCGGCCGACGATGCGCTTGCCCATGAGGCGCCCGTAGAGATCGGGCATGACGGTGAGCACCGTCTCGATCGTGCCATCGCCGATTGCGCTGCGAAGCGTCTCGAGGTCGATCAGCCCGTGGTCGCCGAGCACCGGTCGTCCTGCGTGCGATGCACCCGCCATGTCGCCCTCCCGTCGGTCGAATTCGACGCAGGGAGGCTAACACGCGGCCAAGCCCGCGGGCTCGCACGCGACGGAGCGGACCTTCGCCCCTGAACCAGAGGCTCTTGACTTGCCTGGTAGAGGATTCAGCTTGCCGGCTCGTCTTCGACGGAGCGGAGCTTCGCCATCGAGCCCGACGCTCCGAACTTGCCTGGCAGGGGACTCAGCCCGGCGGCTCGTCCTCGATCGAGCGGAAGAGCGAGAGCTGCGGCGTCTCGCCGTTCAGCTCGATCGGCACGGGATAGTCGCCCGAGAAGCACGCATCGCACATGCCGCGCTTCAGCTCCTTCGCGGCCGACGTCGCCAGCGAGTCGATCGTGAGATAGCCGAGCGAGTCGGCGCCGATGATCTCGCGAATCTCTTCGGGTGAGTGATCGTAGGCGATCAGCTCGGTCTGCTTGGGCGTGTCGATCCCGTAGTGGCAGGGGCCCTTGGTGGGCGGAGACGAGATGCGCACGTGCACCTCGCGGGCGCCGGCCTGCCGCAGCATGCCCACGATCTTGATGAGCGTGGTGCCACGCACGATCGAGTCGTCGACGAGCACGACCCGCTTGCCCTCGAGGAAGCTGCGGATCGCGTTGTGCTTCACCTTCACGCCGAAGTTGCGGATCGACTGCGCGGGCTCGATGAAGGTGCGCCGTACGTAGTGGTTGCGGATCAGCGCCGTCTCATACGGGATGCCCTCCTCCTCGGCGTAGCCGAGAGCGGAGGGTGTCCCCGAGTCGAGCACCGGCACCACCATGTCCGCGCCCACCGGATGCTCGCGCGCGAGCGCCCGGCCGAGCTCCTTGCGGAACGCGTAGATGTTGCGGCCCATGATGTTCGAGTCGGGGCGCGCGAAGTAGATGTACTCGAAGACGCAGAACGTCTCCTTCGCCTGGCGCGCCAGCGGCTTCAGGCTGCGCAGCCGACCGCGCCGGATGACCACGACCTCGCCGGGATCGAGGTCGCGCTCGTAGGTCGCCCCCACGAGATCGAAGGCGCAGGTCTCGCTCGCCACGACGTAGGCGTTGCCGAGACGCCCGATGGCCAGCGGACGGAACCCGCTCGGGTCGCGGGCGGCGATCAGCGCCTCGTCGGTCAGCATGATGATCGAGTACGCACCCTTCACCCGGCTGATCGCGTCGATGAAGCGGTCTTCGAGGTGCTCTTCGCGCGAGCGCGCGAGCAGATGCAGGATCACCTCGCTGTCGCTCGTCGACCCGAAGATCGCGCCCCGGCCCTCGAGCTCGCGACGGATCGCCACCGCGTTCACGATGTTGCCGTTGTGGGCGATCGAGACCGGCCCACCGTCGGTGTTGGCGCAGATCGGCTGGGCGTTGCGAAGATGGCTCTCGCCCGCCGTCGAGTAGCGCACGTGGCCGATGGCGTGACGCCCCTTCAGCCGACCGAGCGTCTTCTCGCCGAAGGTGTCCGCGACGAGCCCCATCGCGCGATGCGCGGTGTGCTCGCGGCCGTTGCTCGACACGATCCCGCAGCTCTCCTGGCCCCGATGCTGCAGCGCGTAGAGCCCGAGGTAGACGATGTTGGACGCCTCGTCGTGGCCGTGGATGCCGAACACGCCGCACTCGTCGTGGAAGCGGTCAGCCTCGCGCTCCTTCCGCAGCGCGTCGCGCTGCACCGCGCTGAGGCCATCGGCGGCATGCGGTCGGGGGCGGAGCTGGGCGCGGGGGTCGGGGCGGCGTCGGGGGTCGGGCGCGTCGCTCATCACGTCTCCAGGCGGCGGGCGCGCCGCCTCGTGGACGCATCGGCCCGCACACACGTCGCCTGGAGCCCGAGCGCGTCGCCGGCTTGCGCACGCAGGGACACCTCATGGGCATCCGAGCGAACGAGCTCCGGCGAAACGGGCATCTCGGTCAAGGCGGGGGGGCCTCGCTCCAAGCGTTGCGGTGACGGGCACGAGGCCCTTGTGTCGAGAAGCGGGGAAGATATCGGAGAGCGGCCGCGGCGTAAACGAAGCGCAACGCAGCGCGGCGCGGCGCGGCGCGACCCCACCGGCTTCGCACCCGCCCGCGGGTGCCACGTTGCGCGAATTCTGCCGGAGCTTCGGCGCCTCGGGATTCAACGCCCGGGCGCGGCGCCCTCTGCGGAGGGCGACGGTCGGGCGGCTGGACGCGCACTGCGCCTGGGTGCG
>CAYYSY010000182.1:0-4015 GCA_964474355.1 uncultured Spirochaetaceae bacterium
TGCTCTTCGAGCAGAGCGGCAGCGACGACCTCGAGGAGCTGATCGACCCCCACTTCCGCGAGGCGCGTCTCACGTTGCGCGTGCCCTGGGTCGACGCGCTGCTCTACGGCCCCTTCCTCGAAGACGTGCGCGCAGGCGTGCGCGAGCGCCTGGGACCGGACGTGGCCATCGAGAGCACGGGGCTCATCGCCGTCCTCGCCGAGGCGATCAGCGCCGTCCTCGTCAGCATGGGGCGCTCGTACGTGTTCGCCCTTGCCGCGATCACGCCGATCATGATCCTGCTGCTCGGCAGCCTGCGCCTCGGGCTCGTCGCCATGATCCCGAACCTGCTGCCGGTGATCTGCACGCTGGGCATCATGGGCTGGACGGGCATCGAGCTCGACTCGACGACGATGGTCGTCGGCGCGATGGTGATCGGCATCTCGGTCGACGACACGATCCACTTCATGCACAAGTTCCGCAGCTACTACGGCGAGACCGGCGACTTCTCACGGGCGGTGCACGAGACCCTCTCGACGACGGGCGCCGCGATGCTCGTGACGACGCTGGTGCTCGCAGCCGGCTTCTTCACGATGGGCTTCGGCAGCTTCAGCAACACCCGCGCGATGGGTGTGCTCGCCGGGATCGCGTGCATCGTCGCGTTCCTGTGCGACGTGCTGCTGGCGCCGGCGTTGATGCGGGTGGTGGGGTTCAGTCGGCCGAGGGACGACTGAGCCCGAGGCGCCAGCGCTCGAGTGTCGGATCGAGCGCGTCACGCCACCTCCCACCACGCTCAGCCACAGGTGGTTTCTCGGCCCTGAGACCCGCTCGCCAGGCTCGGCCATGACTACCCGAGTCGCTTTCGAAACCTGCAATCCCTGATACCCGGCGCCGTCGTGCCCACGCGCGTCTCGGCTGATCACGACGGCGACAGCGACCGATACATTTCCGCCGACTTCTCACGTCGTGTGCCAGGGTCGAGCGCGACGTGGGGTGATAGTGTCCCTGCTGGCCATCCCCTTCGCCGCGCCGGGAGCAGTACCCATGCCCACCGCCCATTCCTTCTGTCGCTTCTGTCACGCCTTCTGCGGAATCGAGGTCGAGCTCGAAGACGGCCGGCCGATCCAGGTCCGCGGCGACAAGCTGAACCCGATGTCCGAGGGCTACACGTGCATCAAGGGCCGCGCGCTGCCCGAGCAGCACACACACCCCGACCGCCTCCTCCACCCCCAGCGCCGCAACCCGGACGGCTCCTTCTCGCCCGTCGCCCTCGACGACGCATGCGACGACATCGCCGCGCGCCTGCAGTCGATCATCGCCGAGCACGGCCCTCGGAGCGTCGCGCTCTACGGCGGCACCGCCGCGTACCAGAACGCGACGGGCCTCTCGATCGCGCGCTCGTGGGTCGCTGCGCTCGGGTCGCCGAGCTTCTACACGAGCCTCTCCATCGACCAGCCCAACAAGCTCGTCGCGCCCCAGCTGCACGGCGGCTGGATGGGAGGCACGCACTCGTTTGCGTCGAGCGACGTGTGGATGGTCTTCGGCTGCAACTCGATCGTCTCGATGTACGGCGGGACGGCGGGCTTCCCTTCCTTCAACCCGACGAAGCGACTGCGCGAGGCGAAGAAGCGGGGCATCGATCTCATCGTCGTCGATCCGCGCCGCAGCGACGTCGCGAAGATGGCCGACCTGTACCTGCCGGTGCGTCCCGGTGAGGATGCAGCGCTGCTCGCGGGCATGCTGCGGGTCATCTTCGAAGAGGGCCTCGAAGACCGCGAGTTCGTCTCGACCTGGACGAACGGACGCGATGCGCTCGCCGAGGCGGTCGCCGGCTTCGAGAAGGACGAGATCGAGCGGCGCACGGGCGTCGAGTGGGCGCTCATCGAGGACGCGGCCCGCCGCTTCGCCCGCGGCCGGCGGGGCCTCGCGAGCTCGGGCACCGGGCCCTCGATGGCGGCCCGACCCAATCTCTCCGAGTACCTGATCCTGTGCCTCAACAGCGTGTGCGGGCGCGTGAACCGCGAGGGCGACGTCGTCGCCAACCCCGGCACGCTCATGCCGCCGCGCTCCCCCTTCGAAGGCGCGGTGCCGCCGATGCCGGGGTTCCGCATGGGCGCACAGAGCCGCATCCGCGGCCTCGGTCAGATCGCCGGCGAGCTGCCGACCGCCGCGCTCTCGGACGAGATCCTCACGCCCGGCGAAGGCCAGGTGCGCGCGCTCATCGTCCTCGGTGGCAACCCCATGATGGCCTGGCCCGATCAGCTGAAGACCCTCGAGGCGCTCGAGTCCCTCGACCTGCTGGTCGTCGTCGACCCCTTCATGGGCGCGACGTCGAAGCTCGCCCACTACGTCATCGCCCCGACGCTCTCTCTCGAGCGCGCCGACGCCACCACGTTGATGGACACCTGGTGGCCCGAGGCGTACGCGATGTACACGCCTAAGGTCGCCGAGCCGCCGGCCGGCAGCGACGTCGTCGAAGAGTGGGCCTTCCTCTGGGAGCTCTCTGCGCGCATGGGCACCGAGGTCCAGCTGCCCGGTGGTCCGCTCCCCCTCGACGCGCGGCCGACCACCGACCAGGTGCTCGACCTCGCGACGGCGCCTGCGCGGGTGCCCCTCGACGAGGTCCGGCGGCATCCCCACGGCGCGCTCCTGCCGACCGAGGCGCCGACGATCGTCGCCGCGAACAGGGGCGAACCGACACCGGGCCTCACGCTCGCAGCCCCCGAAATGATCGAAGAGCTCTCGGCCCTGCGAGCCGAAATCGAGACCGACGGTGACGAGGTGCCGGAGTTCAGCCACCGGCTGATCTCGCGCCGGCTGCGCGAGGTCTGCAACTCGGTCGGACGCGAGCTGCCGTCGCTCCGCGCCAAGCGCCCCTACAACCCCGCCTTCATGCACCCCGACGACCTCGCCGCGCTCGGCCTGGTCGACGGCCAGCGCGTGGAGATCGAGTCGAGCCGGTCGAGCGTGAAGGCCATCGTCGCTGCAAGCGATGACGTCCGGCCAGGCGTCGTCTCGCTGGCGCACGCCTGGGGCGGCGCACCGGGAGAGGACGACGACGTGGAGGCCACTGGGACGTCCACGGCGCGCCTCATCGACAACACCCGGGACTTCGACCCGATCTCGGGGATCCCGCGCCAGAGCGCAATCCCGGTCAACGTGAGGCCCGCCTGAGGGCCCCTCGCCCGCGCCACGGCACCCGCACCGCCACCCGCTCCACCAGGTGCCCCGCACGGCGCGCGCACTCGGCGTGGCCAGAAGAAACCGGCAGGCGACGTGTGAGTTCAGCCACAAGCCTCCCCGCTGGCGAAAAAATCCCCCACGCGGCCTCAGGCCCCACCTGCACATGGCCGATAGGCCGGAGAGCCAGCGACGATTGCTGCCTCGGCAAGAGTGGGCGCGTCCATGGGGGGGGGACAGGGACATGGCCGAAAGTCAGGCCTTCACGATCGCGTGTGAACAGCTCGAGCAGGCGACGAGCCTCGAGCGGATCGAGGCGCGTGGCACCATCCGACTGGCCCTCAAGGAAGCCGGCCTCGACGCCGCCTCGGTGAGCGGCAGCCAGCTGGCGGTGGTCGTGGACAAGATCCTGCCCCGCGAGCTCGACGCCCGCGGCGTCTCCGACAGCGCCTCCGTGTGCTCCACGATCAAGAGCGCGCTGGCGTCGGCGCCCGATACCGACGGACCCGGCAACAGCCCCGAGGACGTGTTCAGCCGCCTGGCTGGCTAACAGCCCGACCCGACGAGCCGAATCAGCGCGATCTCCCGCGGACAATTGAGCCGCACCGGGAGACCTGCGACCCCGAGCCCCGGGTTCACGTACATCGCCGTGTCGCCTTCGCGATAGAGACCTCGTGTCCAGCGCGAGATCATGCGCGACACGTTGTGCTCCTTCATGAAGGGCGGCGACAGCTGGCCGCCGTGCGTGTGCCCCGACAGCATCGCCGGAAAGCCCAGCCGCGCGGCCTGGGGAAAGAAGCTCGGTCGGTGGATGAGCAGCAGCCGCGGGCGATCGGCCGGCGCCTCGCGCGCGAGC
>CAYYSY010000183.1:0-4152 GCA_964474355.1 uncultured Spirochaetaceae bacterium
CCGCTCGCGGGCAAGCCCGCGTTCGCGGCCGACGATGGCTCGGGCGAGCTGCACGTGCTCTGGCGTGACGAGGCGCTCGGCGAGCGGCTCGTGGTGCGTGTGCTCGAGAGCGACGTCATCGGTCGGGTCTTCGGCCTCGACACCGAGGCGATCCGCAACGGCGCCGTGCGCTTCCCGAAGAGCGCACCGCGCGCGGCGCGTGAGGTGCGCGACGGCGACGGCAAGGTCGCGCTCTACCTGAACCCGCTCTCGCCCGACGACGTGTTCCGCGCGACCGAGCGCGGTGAGGTGATGCCCCAGAAGTCCACGTACTTCCATCCGAAGATCCCGACGGGCATGGTCTTCCGGGCGCACGACTCCTGATGGGCGGCCCGCCGCGCGGTCGCAAGCGGCGCCGCCGCGGCTCGCCGAAGGCCGTCGGCGACATGCTCGAGACGGTGCTCGGCGATCTCGGCCTCGATGCCGCGGCGCGGGCGTTCCGGGTCGGGGAGCACTGGGCCGAGACGGTCGGCGAGGCCGGCGCCGCGCACAGCCGCTGCGTGGGGCTGCGCGGCTCGGTGCTCGAGGTCGCCGTCGACTCGAGCGTCTGGTGCCAGCAGCTCCAGCTCGAGAAGGCGCGGCTGCTCGGCACCCTGCGAGAGCGGCTCGGCGACGAGGCGCCGACGGACATCCGGTTCCGGGTGGGCTGAGACGCCCGCGTGGCCCCCTCATTCGGCCGGAATCGGCCCCAAGGCTCCGCCTGCCGCTGCTAGACTGCCGCGCCATGACCTCCGAAACCGATGCGAGCGCCTCCTCGATCCAGTCCGCCGACGAAGTGCCCGAGGGCGTGGCGTGCGATTTCTGCGGCGAGGTGGTGGCGTCGGTGCGTCGGGTGGCCCTCGACGGCGACTACGAGCGGCTTCGCACCCGGCACCAGGCGCAGTACTCATGCGAGCCGTGCTTCGAGAAGAAGGAGCGGGAGCGAACCACGAGCACGGGCTGAGCGCTGTCAGGGCGCGGGCCGGCTCGGCTCCGGGTTGACCCGAGAGACGGACTTCTCTAGGTTCCGCGGCCGTTTGGAGGCGTCCGACGCCCCCGACGCCCGAGGGCGCGGCACCGCACGAGGCGGTCCGCCAGGTCCCGGGGCAGTGTCACTCGATCCGAGTCTGCGCGTCATTGCTTCGGCCGGCGAACACGTCCGCGTGATCCGCCGCCGGCCGGTGAGTCGTCGCAGCGTCAACACGATCCAGGAACGGCCCGACCTTCAGGGCCGACCACCGAGAGGACCGACCACACATGGTCAAGATTCGCCTGACCCGGGGTGGCTCCAAGAAGCGCCCCTTCTATCGCGTCACTGCCATCGACGAGCGCAAGCGTCGTGACGGCCGCCCGCTCGAGTTCCTGGGCACCTACGACCCGAAGCCCGAGCAGGAAGTGATCAAGCTCGACATCGAGGGCATCGAGAAGTGGGTCGCCAAGGGCGCTCAGCTGAGCGAGACCGTCGCGAACCTGATGAAGAAGCAGCGCAGCGTCGCGGGTGCCGCCTGATGGGCGACGAACGCGCCGCCGAAGAGCTGGTCGAGTTCATCGCCAAGGCCCTCGTCGACGATCCCGACGACGTCGAGGTGAAGCTGTCGGACGACGGCCGCACGCTCGAGCTCGAGACGGACGACGACGATCGTGGCCGCGTGATCGGTCGCCAGGGCCGCGTGGCCAAGGCCATGCGCGCGCTGCTCGGCGCATCGTCCGCCGGCGCCGGTCTGCGACTCGACATCGTCGATTGAGGCGCGGGTCGAGGCCGATGTCGCTTCGACCGCCGTCGTCTCTGCGCGCCGTTCGCGCGCCTTCGAATCAGCCCCAGCCCCCCGAGATCGGTGCGCTCGCGCCGATTCTCGCCCGATCTCGCGCGTGAGCGCGGAGGCCGCGAGCGACGAGCGCGTGCTGCTCGGCCGAGTGGTCGGCGCGCACGCCCTGCGCGGCGAGGTGCGTGTGCGCTTCTTCGGCGACGGGCCCGGGCAGCTGCTGAACGCCGAGCGCGTCTTTCTCGGAGTGGACGATACGCAGGCCGACCGGGCGAGGCCCTGCGACGTCGAGCGCACGGGGACCGGCCGCGCGGGCGAGGTGCGGCTGAAGCTCGAAGGCGTCGACGACCGAAGCGGGGCCGAGGCCTTGAAGGGACAGGCCGTGTTCGGGCTGCGGGCCGAGCTGCCGGTGCTCGGCGACGACGAGTTCTACTGGCACGAGCTCGTCGGCTTCGACGTGGTGAGCGAGGAAGGTGAGGCCATCGGTCGGGTGCGCGAGCTCTGGGAGACCGGCGCCCACGACGTGCTCGTGGTGGACGATGCGGACGGGCGCCAGATCCTCCTGCCGACCGCGCGAGAGATCATGACCCGGATCGACCGCGACACGCGCCGCATCGAGATCAAGCTACTGCCCGGCCTCCTCGACCAGGAAGCCTGACCGCTCGACCGCTCTTCTGTTCGATATCCGCCCAGCCGCACGCGAGGAGCCGAGGCGAGCCATCGTGATCCGCATCGACATCATCACGCTCTTCCCCGAGCTCTTCGGTCCCTTTCTCGAGGTGTCCTTCATCGGCGCCGCGCGGGAGAAGGGGCTGGTCGACGTGCGCCTGCACGACCTGCGCGACTGGGCCACCGACCGGCACCGCAGCGTCGACGACAGCCCGTACGGGGGCGGACCGGGCATGCTCATGGCGCCGGAGCCCCTGGTACCGGCGATCGAGGCGGTGGCGGGGCCGAAGGGGCCCGAGCGCACGGCCCGAGTGGCCGCGCTGTCCCCGCAGGGCGCGCCTCTCACCCAGGAGCGGCTCGCGGAGCTCGCCGGGCTCGAGCACCTGGTGCTGGTCTGCGGTCGCTACGAAGGGATCGATCAGCGGGTCTACGATCTGGCCATCGACGACGAGATCTCGATCGGCGACTACGTGCTCTCGGGCGGCGAGGTGCCTGCGATGGTGCTGGTCGAGGGGTTGGTGCGCCTCGTGCCGGGCGTGCTGGGCAACCCTGAATCCGCCCAAATCGACTCCTTTGGGGGCGGACTTCTGGAGGGACCGCAGTATACTCGGCCGCCCCTGTATCGTGGCCTGGCCGTGCCCGAGGTGCTCCGATCGGGCGATCACGCGGCCATCGCACGCTGGCGTGCCGAGCAGGCCCTCGAACGGACTCGCACGAGACGACCGGATCTTCTCAGCGCGCAAGACGCGGGCGCTGCGGGGGACGCGGACGACCACGAGCGGGAAGATTGAATTTCAGTGGGTGGCTCATCTGCGATGAGCCAGCCACGGGCCCGGCGCACGCCGGCTAGAAGTAGAGACGAGGTGACACGATGAGGACACTGGACTTCATCGAGAACGAGACGCTCCGACGTGACCTGCCGCCCTTCCGGGTCGGCGACGCAGTGCGCGTGCATGCGCGCGTGCGCGAGGGCGAGAAGGAGCGCATCCAGGTCTTCGAGGGCGTGGTCATCCGCCGCAAGGGTGCGGGCGCGGGCGCGACCTTCACCGTGCGCAAGATCGCGAGCGGCGTCGGTGTCGAGCGCGTCTTCCCCGTGCAGTCGCGGCTGATCACCAAGGTCGAGATCAAGAACCGCGGCTACGTGCGGCGCTCGAAGCTGTACTACCTGCGCGAGCTGACCGGCAAGAAGGCGCGGCTCAAGAGCAAGGTGCGGGATCTGTCCGATCTGCTCTCGCCCGAGGCGCATGAGCAGGCGGCGAACGCGGCGTCGGCGACCGACGAGCAGATGAACGAGCCCGTGGTCGAGGTCTCGACCGAGACCGCCGAAGAGGCCGGCGACAGGAAGCTCCGAGGCAAGGCCCGCAAGAAGGCGAAGGCGGCCGAGAAGCAGGTCCGTCTGGCCGAGCTCAAGAAGGAAGAGGAAGCGCGCGCCAAGAAGAAGGTGGAGGAGGAAGCCAAGGCGGCCGCTGCAGCCGAGGCCGAGGCTGCTGCTGAGGCCGCCGACGAGGCGGGCTCCGACGAGGCTGCGGAGGAGACCACCGAGTAGGGTGGCTCGAACGCTGCCTGGGTTGGCGGGTCCTTCGCTCGCGGTCCAAGCCAGCTGTTGCAGCAGACACGCTCATATCGCGCCGCTGTGGAACATGGTTCCACAGCGGCGCGTTTGCGTTCTGGGGCCCGGTTGCTTCGCGCCGCGTGCAGCTGA
>CAYYSY010000184.1:0-11757 GCA_964474355.1 uncultured Spirochaetaceae bacterium
GACGCGCTCCGACTCGAGGTCGCTCCACGCGATCGTGCGCGCGAAGAGGGGATCGCCCTCGACACGCAGGCCCTCCATGCCGACGCGCACCCGGGTGTGCCCCGAGCCGAAGGCCACGGCTACGAGCAGCCCGGCCACGACCAGGAGCAGGACGCCGATGGCGGCCAGAAACCACACCGCCTTGGAGGCGGCGGGAATCATCGGGTAGACCTCGCTCATCTCGCTCATCTCGCTCATCCCCCTCTACACAGTGGCCCAACGCAGCGCTCGCGGGCGTCGGCGCCCACCTTGTCCGATGCTTCGTCCCCACGCGCCGGGCTCTGGGTGCCGGCGCCGCGCGCCCACCCCGAGCGCCATACGGAGACCACGCCATGTCGAAGGCCCTCGTCCTCACGTTGATCGGCTCGGACCGGCCCGGGCTCGTCGAGCGCGTCTCCCAGGTGATCGCCGATCACGAGGGTAGCTGGGAGCAGAGCCGCATGGCCCGGCTCGCCGGTCACTTCGCCGGGATCCTCCAGGTGCGCGTGCCCGACGCGAGGGCCGACGGTCTGCGAGCCGCGCTGGGCGGCCTCTCTGCCGAGGGGCTCACGATCACGGTCGAGGACAGCGAGCACGAGGACGTCGGCGCGGGCGACACGCTGCTCGACGTCGAGCTCGTCGGTCAGGACCGCCCGGGCATCGTGAAGGAGATCGCGTCGGCCGCGGCCGCGGTGGGCGTCAACGTGCTCTCGCTCGAGAGTCACGTCGCGCCGGCGCCGATGTCGGGCGAGACGCTCTTCACGGCGCGCGCCCGGCTCCAGGCGCCGGCCTCGCTCGGCGTCGACGCGCTGCGCGAGAGCCTCGAGAAGATCGCCGAAGACCTGATGGCCGACATCCAGGTGGAGCACGCCGAGTAGCGGCGCCCTCGTCTCGGCTGCGCTCGTGGGTCTCAGCCCCGTGCGCGGTCGAGGTGCGCCACTACGGCAGCGAGCCACGCCTCGGTGTTCTCGAGCTGCGGGCTGTGCGCGGCGTCGTCGATCACCACGAGCTCTGCGCCCGCGATGCCGTGCGCGAGCTCTTCGGCGCGCTCGCGGAAGGGCTCGTCTTCGGCGCCGACCAGCACCGTGGTCGGGCAGTCGATCTCACCGAGGCGGTCCAGGGTGCCCGGCCACGCCTCGAACGCATCGCCGAGGGTCGTGAACGCGACGGGATCCATCGCCTGGAGCTTCGCTCGAATGCGACCCCAGAAGCGGTCGGCGCCCATGCGCTCGGCGCATGCCCTCGCCGACGGCTCGCGAGGGGCGTTGCCGGCGCGCCCCGCGGCCTCCATCGCGTCGGCGAGCGCCCCCATCCCGTTCGCCTCGACGAGCGCCCGGGTCGCATTGCGTACCGGCTCCGGCAGCAGCGGCGCGCCGCACGCGAGCGTGTCCATGAGGATCAGCGACGAGATGCGATCGGGCTGCTCGAGCGTCACGAGCTGGGCGACGATGCCGCCCATCGAGTGACCGAGCAGATCGCAGCGCTCGATCGACAGCGCGTCCAGCGCGAGCATCACGTCGTCGGCGAGCTGCGCGAAGGTGTAGTCGGCGGCGTCGCCGGTGTTGGCCGAGCCGCCGTGCCCGCGCAGGTCGAGTGCGATGGTGAGCCCGTGCTCGGAGAGCGGTGGGAGCTGCTCGAGCCAGTCGTCACGCGATCCGGTGTAGCCGTGGACCAGCACGAGCGGTCGGTCGCCGTGCCCCCACTGCTCGACCTCTACGCTCAGGCCGTTCGGAAGCTCGAGATGGGAGATCGCGTGCACCGCACGAACGTAGCCGCTCGCATGCGGCTTCGGACACTTCGGAACGTGGAACGCGGTCCAGGCCGCCGTTCTTGACGCGATCTTGACGTTTGGGGGGCAGGCGCGAGTGCGGGCCGGCGCCACGTTGTCCAGATGTGCGCGCGAAGAGATCTCGACTTCGAGGGTGGGCCTCGCTGCAGTGGGGGCCTCGCATGATCGCCGTGTGCTGGCTGACCGGTGGGCTCGTGGCCGCGTGCGCTCATCGAGGGGATGAGACGCTCGCGCGCGATCGCGGTCGCATGCTGGGGCTGATCGCAGGCGCGCTGCTGGCTCATCTTGGCTGGGTCGCCGTGCATGGGCCGCAGATCGTGGCCGTGGCGGGGGCGGGCGGGCTGCTGCTGTGGTCGCTCGATCTCGCTTCTGGTGCGTCGATGCTCTTCGTGCCGCTCGGCTCCGTGGTCGTGCGCGCGCTGCGCCGGGATGATGAGCGGCTGATCGATGCGGACGTGCGCGCGCTCGTCCCCGGGCTCGCGGTCGCGCGGCTCGGCTGCGTCGTCGAGGGTTGTTGCGGGGGCCACGCGATGCCGATCGCCACCGCCTCCTTTGCAGGGCTCGTGCTGCTCGCCTGGCTCACGCGGCGGCCGGGCGGTGGCCCGCTCGCGCTGGCCGGCATCGGCGGGCTGCGGCTGGGCCTCGAGCCGCTGCGGGCGCCGCCGCCGCATGGCGGCGAAACGGCGTGGGTCTTCGCAATCGCACTGGGCTGGCTCGTGGCCGGATGCGTCTGGGGCGCACGCGCGCGTCGCGCGAGCACCGCCGGTGGCGCTCAGAAGTCGTCGCCCTCGTCGAAGCCCTCACGCACGGGGCCCGTCGAGCTGCCGAGGCCCACGGCGCCGACGCCGCCGGTGGCGCGGTGCTGCTGGGCCATGCGCTCGTTCGGCGTGCCTTCCTTCTCGATGAGGCCACGCGGCGGCGGGGTGCGGCGCAGGCGGAAGACGCCGCGCCTGTGGCCGTCGCGCTCGTAGCGGCCGATGAGGGTGTCGCCGCCGTCGCGTACCTCGGTGGTCTCGTACACGGTGCTGCCCTCGCCACTGGTCTTGTAGGCGTTGCCGAGCACGTCGGAGCGGACGAAGACGGGGAGGGTGGTGGGGGTGTCGATCCGGAGCGACTCGCGGTAGCCGATCACGTTGACGCTCATGCCGCCGCCGGGGCGGTCGACGGTCTTCCAACCGCGCTCGGGTGAGCCCCTCAGCGTCTTGGCCTTCGCACCGCGTGGATTCACATGGGGCCCCTTGCGGATCACGGCGAGCTGCGAGCGGTTCGGCTCCCAGGCGCTCAGGCTGCGTGCGCGCGGGTTGCCGGGGATCGCCTCGAAGCGACCCGCCGCATCCTCGAACACGACGAGCGGATACTCCTGCCACTCGAGCCGCGAGCCCTTCATCGAGAACACCCACACGAGGTCGAGCCAGCGGTCGGCGTCCGGGTTTGCGGTGGCCTCGTCGTGGTAGTGCACGAGCACATACCACGCGCCGAGGATGTCGACGTCGTCGGCGCGCGCCGTCGCCGCAGGGAGCAGCGCGGTCGCGAGGTCGGCGAGCGCGAAGACCGGGGCCGCGAGGCGGGCGTGAGGCCGCCGGGCGCCCGTCGCGGCGCCGATCACGAGTGCACGAGAGCTCGTCATGAGACCCGGCAGGGTACCGCAGCATCGGCACGCGGTGCCGGTGCGCGTGGCCTGCCGGGCCGCGGCTCGCGCTGCGCTCGACCTGGACGCCCCGCTGCGCTCGACCTTGACACCCCGCTGCGCTCGACCTTGACGCCCCGCTGCGGCGCTCTACGCTGGCGCGCGTTCGACCCCCATGCGCCATGCCCTCACTGCACCGTCGCGTTCCTTGCGGGCGCCGCGGCGACCGGAGCTTCGAGATGCTCTCCGACTTCAGCGCCGCCGACCGGATGCGACTCATGCAGTTCGTGTGCTCGTTCGCCTGGGCCGACCTCGAGGTGAGGCCCGAGGAGCGCGAGTTCATCCGCAAGCTCGTCGGTCAGCTCGGTCTGAGCCCGGACGAGCAGGTCCAGGTACAACGCTGGCTCCAGGTTCCGCCCGACGCCGACCCGGCGGACGTGCCGCGCGAGCATCGGCAGGCGTTCCTCGACGCCATCGACGGGCTGATTCGCGCGGACGGCGAGATCGCCGACGAGGAGCTCGATAGCTTCGCTGTCTTCCGGACGTTGCTGGAAGAGCGGGGCGACTGAGTCAGGCCTTCGGCTTCTTCGGCGGCATCGGGATCAGGATCGACGTCGTGGCGACGACGTCCGCGTAGCCGGGCCGGCGCTCGAGCGAGCGCTTCTCCATGAGCGGCAGGCTCGCGAACACGAAGAGCCCGGTCATTGCGACGGCGCCGGCGAAGCACCAGATCCACGCGTCGGGCGCGGCGGCAAAGCCGAACAGCGCCATCCCCCACCAGAAGCTGATCTCGCCGAAGTAGTTCGGGTGGCGCGAGTAGCGCCAGAGCCCGGTTCGGAGCGTCTCGCCGGGCTTCTTCGGGCCGTTCACGAAGTCGTGCAGCTGCTTGTCGGCCACCGTCTCGAAGTAGATGCCCATGCACGTCACCGCGACGGCGAGCCCGTCGATCCAGCCGAGCGGCCGCGAGCTGGCTGCGACGGCGTAGTAGAGCGGGATGCAGCCGAGGAAGACCTGCAAAGTCGGCAGCATGTGGAGGCCGAAGAAGCTGAGCGGCCAGTAGAGGGAGGGCGGGTACTTCTGCTGGAAGTCGGAGTAGCGCCAGTCCTGGTGGTCGAGCCCGGTCCAGCCGCGGTTCCAGTTGTAGGTGAGTCGCACGGCCCAGACCGTCATGAGACCGAGCGCCAATACGACGCGCACGGTGTTCGGGTCGGCTCCGAGCTGCGGGTGGAGCCACCAGTACCCGACGAGGATGGGTGGTGCGACGCTCCAGTACGCGTCGTAGAAGCTCGTGTTCCCGAATGCGAAGCTGAACGCGAAGATCGCGATGGTCGCGAAGACGTCCGCCCAGAGCGTGCGCGGAATCAGCGCGGGGTCGGGCGCGAAGGGCAGGCTCGCTGCCGCGACGGCGAGCGCGACGACGTATGCGGCGACGATCCAGGCGACGGCGCGCGTGCGCGACGCGGCGGGTGAGCTCGCGATGTCTTCGGTCACGCGGAGGCGGCTCCTCGGCTTCCTCGAAGCACGCGGCCCGGGAGCGGCCCTGCGGCGTCGACGGCGTCGTGGCCCTGCTCGCGCAGCACCGTGCCGTTCACGATGACCGCTTCGATGCCGAACGCCTCGCTCACGAGTCGGTCGCCGCCGGCCGGCTGGTCGTACACCCTCGAGAGGGGCGAACAGCCTACGGTCTCGGGATCGAAGATCGTGAGATCGGCCGCCAGGCCCTCCGCCAGGCGCCCGCGATCGTCGAGCCCGAAGACCTCGGCTGCGCGCCCGGTCAGCAGATGGATCGCGTGCTCGAGCGTCACGTCGCCGCGGTCGCGCACCCAGTGGCCGAGCAGGTGGGTGGGCGCGCAGGCGTCGCAGAGCTGGCTCGCGTGGGCGCCGGCGTCCGAGAGGCCCAGCATCACGTCGGGGTGGTTCAGGAGCTTCGCGACGATGTCCTCGTCGGTGTTCATCGCGGCGATGCGGAAGCGCGCGTCGAGGTCGGTCTCGAGCGCGATGTCGAACACGAGGTCGACCGGGTGCACGCCGCGCTCGGCGGCGACCTCGGCGACGTTGCGCTCGTCCAAGGACGGTTCACCGGGATGCTCGGAGATGACCGTCTGGTCCCAGCGCCCCGCGATACCGCCGCCGTTGCCGCGCTCCTTGAACGCCTCGCGGAACGCGGGGTCGGCGTAGATCGCCTTCTTCTCCGCGAGGGTCGTCGCCTCGGAGATCGGCTTGAACAGCGACATGCTCTCGAACGGGAAGGGCTTGGTCCACTGGAACTCGAAGAGCAGCGGGCGGCACGACACCTGGGGAATGACCGGGACGCCCTCGGCCGCGAGCTTCTCGGTCTCGCCGAGCACGAAGTCCTCGCCGCCCGGCCCGAGCATGCCGGCGAGCAGCGCCGTCCAGCTGATGGGACGACCGATGCGGCGCTGGATCTCGGCCATCTCCTTCACGAAGAAGCCCGCGCCGATCGTCGCCTGCAGCACGCCGTGGCCCGCGTCGCCGAGGGCGTCGGCGATCGCGTCGATTTCGCTCGGCGCCGACGCGCGGCTCGGGACCGGGCGGCCGGCGTAGCCGGCATGGGTCGGCGACTTCGACGTCGCGATGCCGATGGCGCCCGCGTCGAGCGCCTCCTTCGCGATGCGCTTCATCGCGGCGACCTCTTCGTCGGTGGCCTCGCGCTCGGTCGACTCTTCGCCCATCACGTACATGCGAAGCGGCGTGTGGCCGATCATCGCCGCCACGTTGATCGCGACACCTCTTTGCTCGACCGCATCCAGGTACTCGGGAAACGTCTCGAATGCCCACTCGTCGCCGAGCCCGGCGCGCATGTCGTCGAGCGACATGCCCTCGACGTTCTCGAGCGTGCGCAGGATGAGGTCGCGATGCTCGGGCCGCGTCGGCGCGGCACCGAAGCCGCAGTTGCCCATCACGACCGACGTCACGCCGTGCCACGGCGAGATCGTGAGCATGCGATCCCAGAGCACCTGCAGGTCGTAGTGGGTGTGGATGTCGATGAAGCCCGGAGCGACGACCTTGCCCGTCGCATCGATCGTACGCGCGGCGTCGCGGGGCAGGCTGCCGGGCTCACCGATCGCGGCGATGCGGCCGTCGCGCACGCCGATCTCGCCGGGCGTAGCCGCGGCGCCGGTGCCGTCGACGAGCGTGCCACCGGTGATGAGGAGGTCGAAGGGGGTGTCGGAGGGAGAGGGCATGGGCTGGCTCCGGATGTCGCTTCGCGTCGAGCGATGCGGGGGGCGGAACGCATCCGCGAGGACGAGCGGATCCATCGAGCCTACCCGATCCGGCATGCGCCTGGCACGACGATGATCCGACGCGATGGCCGTCCGCATCGAGTCGGGTGGGCTACAACCCGGGGGCCGCGCCCGCGTCCGATCCGGAGCCCTCATGTCCACCCGCCCCGCCGCCCCCCGCTGGTTCCTCGAAGCCATCAACTCGCCGTATCAGCGCAGCCAGGTCGAGGTCGAGGGCTGTGAGGTCAACTACCTGCGCTGGGGCGACGCGAGCAAGCCCGGCGTGATCCTGATCCATGGCGGTGCCGCCCACGCGCACTGGTGGTCGTTCATCGCGCCTCAGCTGGCGCGCAACCACCACGTCGTCGCGCTCGACCTCTCCGGCCACGGGGACAGCGGCAAGCGCGAGCAGTACGAGCGCGAGACCTGGGCCGACGAGGTGATGGCCGTCGCCGCCGATGCGGGCATCGTCGGCGCACCCGTGCTGGTCGGGCACAGCATGGGCGGCTTCGTCGCGATGACGACCGCAGTGCAGTACGGCGACCGGCTCGCGGGCGCGATGATGCTCGACTCGCCGGTCTCGCGGCCCGACCCCGAGAGCGAGGAGGGCTCGCGCGGCAAGGCGTTCCGCAACCCGAAGACGTACCCGACGCCCGAGGAGGCGCTCGCCCGCTTCCGCCTCGTGCCCGAGCAGCCTTGCGCCAACGACTTCATCGTCGACTACATCGCACGCACGTCGATGGTCGAGGTCGAGGGCGGATGGACCTGGAAATTCGACCCGAGGATCTTCCGCAACATCCGCCCGCGCGCGAGTCACGAGATCCTCCCGAACGTGGGCTGTCGCATCGCGGTGTTCCGCGCCGAGTACGGGCTCGTGTCGCCCGAGACGAGCGACTACATGTACGAGCTGCTCGGCCGGAGCGCGCCGGTGATCGAGATTCCGGACGCATATCACCACCTGATGCTCGATCAGCCCCTTGCGCTGATCACGGGGCTACGTGCCGTGCTCGAGGACTGGGAGCACACGGTCCCGCGGAAGCCGCGGGCTTAGCCCCCCTCCCTCCCGCCGGCGCCAAGTGCGGCGGAATGCTGCCGTGGCCGCCGGGTTCGTGCTCCGGCCGCCAGGCCAACAGAGGGTCAAGAATTCAAGTCGGAAATCCGATTGAGGGTCCTCGCAGTGCACTCTCTGCTCGAGGCCTCGGACATGACCACCGTTCTCATCATCGACGACGACCGGGCCATCCACCGGACCGTCGCGCTCCAGCTCGCTGCGGACGGTCTGAAGGTGCTGAGTGCCCACGAGCCCTTCGAGGGCATCCGGATCGCGAGCGACGAGCAGCCGGATCTGATCCTCCTCGACATGAACCTTCCCGGCATGGACGGCTTGAAGGTCTGCCGCCACCTGAGACAGAAGGAGGTGACGCGCGACGTCCCGATCCTCTTCTTCACGGTGGCCGACAACGCCGGCCACGTCGCCCGCGCGCTCGAGATCGGCGCCAACGACTACATCCGCAAGCCCGTCGAGCCGCTCGAGCTGCGCGCGCGAGTGCGGGCGAGCCTGCGGACGAAGCGGATGGTCGACCTGCTCCGCGTGCAGGCTCGCATCGATGCGCTCACCGGCTTGAAGAACCGCGCCGCGCTGGACGACGCGCTGCTCGCGGCGATCGCGGCATGGGACCGCATGGGCGCACCGCTCTCGCTACTCATGCTCGACATCGATCACTTCAAGCAGGTCAACGACTCGCTCGGCCACGGCATCGGCGACGACGTGCTGCGCCGCCTGGGCGAGGTGATCGGCTCGACCTGCCGCCCGTACGACTCGGCCGCACGATTCGGCGGCGACGAGTTCGCCGTGATCTTCGGCCAGACGGGCTCCGAGCAGGCCCCGCTCGCCGCGAGACGACTGATGGAGGCCATCGACGAGGCCGGCATCGCGGTCGCAGGTGGGCACGGCAAGGTGACCGTCAGCGCCGGCCTGGTCTCGAGCGATGACCTGCCCGAACGCCCCAATCCGGCCGAAGTGGTGAAGGCCGCGGACGAGGCGCTCTACGAGGCCAAGGCCCAGGGTCGGAACCGGCTCGTCATCAAGGACGAATAGGACCTGTTCGGCCCGAACTCGGACCCGACCCAGCCCGCGAGGGCGGCGTCCATACCCGGATTCGACGAACAGAAGCGAAGTGTGCCCCGCAGCCGCTCCGGGCACCTGGCAACCGGCACGCGCTCGACTGCGGGCACGGGGCTCCGCCTAATTGACGCGCTTCTCGACCCCCGCCCAGTACCGTTCTCGCAGCTTGAATTTTTGCAGCTTGCCCGTGGCAGTGCGCGGCAGCTCATCGACCAGCTCGATGCTAGTCGGTCGCTTGAACCCGGCGAGGTTCTCCTTGCAGAACGCCATCAGCGACTCGACCGTCTCCGAAGACCCTTCCTTCAGCACGATGAGCGCCTTCGGCGTCTCTCCCCATTTCTCGTGCGGGACGCCGATCACGGCGCATTCGAGCACGTCCTTGTTCTGGAAGAGCGCGTCCTCGATCTCGGGTGACGAGATGTTCTCACCGCCCGAGATGATCACGTCCTTCTTTCGGTCGACGATGAAGATGGTCTCGTGCTCGTCCCACACGCCGAGGTCGCCGGTGTGGAACCAGCCGTCGATGATCGCGGCGTCGGTCTGCTCGGGCTGCTCGTAGTAGCCCTTGAACACCACATTCGAGCGCGCGCAGACCTCACCCTGGGTCTGGCCGTCCTTGGGGACGGGCCGGTTGTTTTCGTCGAAGACGCCCATGCGTACGCCGATCACCGGTACGCCGGCGCTGGCGCGCCGGGTCCAGTCCTCGGCGTCCGTGTTGTGATCGGGGTGGTTGACGGTGAGGATCGGCGTCGTCTCGGTCAGCCCGTAGATCTCGATGAAGCTCCAGCCGAGCTCCTTCTCGAGCCGCTCGATGAACGCCGCGGGGGGCGGCGCGCCAGCGACGGTGAAGCGCGGCTTCGTCGTGATCTCGTGCTTCGCGGCGTCTTCGTAGTCGAGGATCGTGCGGAGCACGGCGGGCGCCATGCAGGCGAACGTCACCTTCTCACGCTCGATCAGCTCGTAGATCCGCTGCCCGTCGATCGCGCGCAGGACCACGTGGGTGCCGCCGACACCGGTCAGCGCATACACCCCGCCCCAGCCGTTGCAGTGGAACATCGGCAGCGTCCACAGCTCGTTGTCTTCGTGGCCCAGCCGCAGGTGGACGCAGAAGTGCAGGGCGTTCAGGTAGCAGTTGCGGTGCGTGAGCATCACGCCCTTGGGCCGCGCGGTCGTGCCCGACGTGTAGTTGATCGAGACGACGTCGTTCTCGTTGCGGGGGACCTCGCGCGGGGGCTTCGGGTCTTCGTCGGCGATCAGCTCGTTCCAGTCGGTCCAGCCCTCGGGTGTCTCGCCCTCGTGGGGGAGGCCGTTCTTCGCGACGATCCAGTGCTCGACCTGCGTGAGCTGCGGGCGGATCTCGTCGACGACCTTCGTGTACTCCCAGTCGACGAGCACGGCGCGGACGCCCGCGTGATTCAGGATGTACTCGTGATCCGCCGCCACCAGCCGGTAGTTGAGCGGCACGAGGATGATGCCGACCTGGGCCGTGGCGTAAAAGCTCTCGAGGAAGAAGTGCGAGTTTGGGCTCAGGATGCAGACCCGGTCGCCGGGCTCGATGCCAGCCGCGAGCAGCGCTCGTGAGAGCTGATCGACCCGCGCCTGCAGCTCGCGGTACGTGAGCCTCAGGTCGCCGTCGACCACGGCGGTCTTGTCCGCGTAGACGGTGGACGCACGTCGCAGGAAATCATCGACCAGCAGCGGGACTTCCACTTTCTCTCCCTTCGGTGTCCTCGGCCCGCAACGGCACGGCGGGTGGGCGGGTCATTGTATCCGCCCGGGCGCGAGTCGCAGGCCCGGCCTGTCTCCGCGCGCCCGCGCTGCTAACGTCGCCGTCCGCGTGATCGCCGTGCCTTTCGGGCGCACCCGGGTCGCGTGTGGCGCGCGCCGGCGCACGATCGCTCGAGCGAGGAGACCGACCCGATGGACCGACGACCCCTGCACCAGATGGCCGATGCCGAAGACGGCGACCGTCCGGCCCCCGCCGATCCCCTGATCTCGCGCATGCTCGCGACCCGCACGGTGCTCGTGTCGGGCGAGGTCGACGAGAAGCTCGCAGAGCGCGTGATGGGTCAGGTGCTCGTGCTCGACGCCGAGAACCACGATCCGATCCGCGTGATCGTCACCAGTCAGGGTGGCCACGTCGACTCGGGCTTCGCGATCCACGATGTGCTGCGCTACGTCGCCTCGCCGATCCGGACGATCGGCGCCGGCTGGGTGGCGAGCATCGGCGTGCCGATCCTCCTTTCGGCGCCGAAGGAGCATCGCTACTCGCTGCCGAACACGCGCTTCCTGCTCCACCAGCCCTCGGGTGGCGCGGGTGGGCAGGCGTCCGACATCCGCATCGCGGCGGAGGAGATCCTCAAGCTGCGCGAGCGCATCAATCAGCTGATCGCGAGCGAGACCGGACAGGACGTCGAGCGGGTCGGGAGCGACAGCGACCGCAACTTCTGGATGGATGCGGCCCAGGCGGTCGAGTACGGCCTCGTGAGCCGCGTCGTCGCGAGCGCGAACGAGATCGACTGAGCGCGGGCGCGCGCCGTCAGCGCAGCGCCCGCTGCCGCCGCCGCCGCGCGTGCAGTGCGGCCACCGTCGCCAGGCTCGCCGCCGCCGCGAACGACCCCGCCGGCTCGGGGATCCAGATCGTCACGAGCTTCGACGTGCAGTTGTTCGACTCGTCGGCCTCGAAGACGGCGCCGGGCTCGTCGGCGCACGCCCCCCAGTAGAACTCGCCGGTCTCCGGCCCGCCGACGTCGAGCAGGCCGTCGGGCACCTCTGCGCGAACGTCGAGGCACGCCGCTTCGCCACCGGCCGGCGCGCCGGGCGCGCGACAGCCGCCGACTCGGGTGTCCACCGCGGGATCGACGTCGGCGTCTGCCGACAGGTACAGGGTCAGCTGCACGGCCGGCGCATCGCCGGCGCCGAGGTTGTCTACGTCGAGGCGCACGGTCGTCGT
>CAYYSY010000185.1:0-4558 GCA_964474355.1 uncultured Spirochaetaceae bacterium
GACCGGGTGACGATGGTCGGAGGTGGCGGCAACTACACCTGGGGCAGCTGGCTCTTCAAGGCCGAGCTCGCCTGGTTCAAGGACGTCGACTACGTCTTCCTGCAGCCCATCCCAGCCCCCGACTACTACTCCGCGGAACGCATCGAGTCGGGCCGAGTCGATGCGATGGGTGGCATCGAGTACTACGGCTTCAACGACACGACGATCGCCCTCGAGATCGTGAACCGGCACATCATCGACTACGACCCGCTCTTCCAATACTTGCCGAGCTACGTCGAGGAGAACTCCGTCGAGTACGCGCTGCGGGTCTCGACCGACTGGATGAACGCGCGGCTCCACACGACCCTGCTCGCCTTCGTGCTCGGCTACAAGGCCCAGGGCGGCGCGATCCTGCGCGGCCAGGTCGACTACGACCTGCTCGACGCGCTGGTGCTGACGGGAGGCTTCGTCGGCTACGTCCCCAGTGAGGACGTCCCACTCTCGGAGTGGGGCAAGAACCAGCGCCTGTTCTTCAAGGTGAAATACAGCTTCTAGCCGCGAGGACGGGCGCTTCGTGAGCGCCGCTGCGCGCGACCTGCGCCGAAGCTGCGCACCAACGATACGAAGCTGAGGCGACGAGCCCTCAGGGTTGCCCCTGCCACCGCCGAAACGCGAATGAGTGGACCCGCCCGGCGGGTCCGAGCGTGAACGCGCGCGTACGGGCGACCGAGCCGGCCGCGCGCGCATCCGGTCGAGGGGTGGAGATGCAATCCGACGAGCCGACGCTGCGGCACGGCACGGGCGCCAAAGACGCACCAGCCCTGCGGCACGGTACGGGCACGAACGCCGCGCCGACCCTCCGCCACGGCACACCCGCCGAGACCGCGCGCGCACTCATCCGCAACGTCGAGCGGGTGGTCCACGGCAAGCCGGACGTGATCGAGCGCGCCGTCGTCTGCATGATCGCCGAGGGGCATCTGCTCCTCGAGGACGTGCCCGGCGTCGGCAAGACGACCCTCGCCCGGGCGCTCGCGCGCTCGATCGACGGCGAGTTCCACCGCATCCAGTTCACGAGCGATCTCCTGCCGAGCGACCTGACCGGTCTTGCCGTGCCCGAGATCGTCGACGGCCGCCCGACGCAGCGCTTCCACTTCCAGCCCGGCCCGATCTTCGCGAACGTCGTCCTCGCCGACGAGGTGAACCGCGCGAACCCCAAGAGCCAGTCCGCGCTGCTCGAAGCGATGAGCGAGGGCACGGTCAGCGTCGACGGCGAGACCCACGCGCTCCCAGAGCCCTTCTTCGTCGTCGCCACGCAGAACCCGCTCGAGCATCACGGCACCCACCCGCTGCCCGAGAGCCAGCTCGACCGCTTCCTCATGCGGCTCTCGATCGGCTACCCCGATCCCGTCGACGAGGCAGCAGTGCTCCGGAACGATCCGGGCCGCACCGCCGCCGCAGAGCTCGATGCCGTGCTCGAGCCCGGCGACCTGCGCGCGCTGCAGACCGCGGCCCGCGAGGTCAAGGTCGACGACACCGTGGTCGGTTATCTGCTCGCCATCGTCGAGGAGACGCGCCAGAACGAGGCCCTCGAGCTCGGCGCTTCGACTCGCGGCGCCCTCGCCCTGCGGCGGGCTGCGACCGCCCGGGCGCTCGTCGACGGCCGCGACTACTGCATTCCCGAGGACGTGGCAGCGCTCGCCGCCGACGTGCTCGCCCATCGCGTCCTGCTCGCCGCCGGCAGCGGCGGCCAGGCCGGCGTCGAGGAAGCCCGCTGGGTCCTGAGCGATCTGCTGGGGCGGGTTCCGGTCCCGCTTTGAAGCGCCTGCGAGCCTCGTTCTCGCGGCCGCGCCGCTCGCTCCGACCGTCTCGCGCAGGTTGGCTCTTCGTGCTCATCACGTTCGGCGTCGGCTTCGCGGCGCTGAACACGGGCAACAACCTGCTCTACCTCGTGCTGTCCCTGATGCTCGCGTTCCTCGTGCTGTCGGGCTTCCTGTCCGAGTCGGCACTGCGCGGAATCCGCGTCGAACGGCGCCTGCCCCGCGAGCTCCACGCCGGGCGGCGCAACCGCGTGACGCTGCGGATCCACAACACCGACCGGCGCCTCGCGTCGTTTGCGCTCGTGGTCGAGGACCGCGTGCGAGAGAGCGACGAAACGCGCGCCGTCGGGCGCGTCTTCGCGCTGCGGATCGCAGCGGGGGAGACCGCCGAGCGAGACTACGCGCTCGAGCCCGAACGCCGCGGCCCGATCGGGTTCAGCGGTGTGCGCCTCTCGACGCGCTTCCCCTTCGGCCTCTTCGTGAAGAGCGTGCAGCTCGACGCGCACAAGGAGGCCCTCGTCTTTCCGGCCATCCTGCCCGTGTCTGGCGCCGCCGCCGAGGCGGGCCGGTCGAGCGACGGCGACGACGCGCGCACGCGCAAGCGCGGCGGCGTGCTGTTGGCGGGGCTTCGCGAGTACGCCCCCGGCGACGGCCTGCGCCGGGTGAGCTGGCGCCAGTCGATCCGCCGCGGGGCGCTCTTCGTCGGCGAGGCCGAGGAGGAGCAGGTCGCCGAGGTCGAGGTCGAGCTGCCTCGACTCGTGGGGTCGGCGGAGGCGAACGAATCGATCTTCGAGGGCCATGTCGTCCGCGCCGCATCCGAGGTGGTCCACCACCTCGACGCAGGGCTCCGTGTCGCCCTCCGCACGCCGCACGACCGGTTCGATGCCGACTCGGGTCGGCTTCACCGCGCGGCACTGCTCCGCCACCTCGCGCTCATCGAGCCCGGCGTGCCGGCCGATCCTGCGAGCTCCGAAAGAGATGCCCGATGAGCCGCGTCGAGGCCCGCGCTGTCGTCGATCTGCCCCGGCCGGTCTCGGCCTGGGTCATGGCGACGGTGGCCAGCGCCGCGCTCTGGATCACCGGCGAGCTGATGGCCTGGGTGATCGCCGTGCAGATCGCGATGCTCTGCGTCTCGTTGGCGACGCGCGAGCGCCCACCGGCCTGGCGTCGCAGCTCGCTGGTCCTGAATGCCGGCATGATGGGCATCACCGCCCTGACCGTCTCGCTCGCGGTGCGCGGCCACCCTTCGACGCTCTCGCTCGCGCACTTCGCGGCGCTCAGCCAGGCGCTGCAGCTCGTCGACGCCCGGCCACGCAAGAGCGAGTTCCTGCTCGTCACGCTCGCCCTCTTCCAGGTGGTGCTGGCCTCGAACCTGACCGACAGCGTGCTCTTCCCGCCGCTGCTGCTGGTCTTCCTCATGAGCGTCACGTGGACGCTGATGATCCACACACTGCGTACGGAGGCGCTCGAAGGCGGCGATCTCCAGGGCGCGCGCAACGTCGTGACGAAGGGGCTGCTCCGCACCACCGCGGTGGCGACGCTCATGTCGCTCGTGCTCGCCGCCGTCTTCTTCATGGTGCTGCCGCGCATGAAGTCGAGCTTCCTCCAGGGCGGCATCGGAGCGCCGCTCGCGATGGCCGGCTTCTCCGACGAGGTCGAGCTCGGCACCATCGGCCGCATCCGCCAGAACGACACGGTCGTGCTGCGCGTCGAGACGCTGCAAGGCGAGCCCGTCGCCCCCATCGACGCCTACTGGCGCGGGCTGGCCTTCGACCAGTTCGACGGCCGGCGCTGGTCGATCTCTTCGTTCGCCGCAGGCTACGAACGCGAGCTGCTGAACGGGCATGCCCGCTTCGGCATGAACGTCCGCGGCCAGCCGCCGGCCGACGCGACCGTCCAGCGCATCGTGCGCGAGCCGGTCGAGGCCGGCGTCGTGTTCGCTGCGGGCCCGATCCTGCGCCTGGAGGGTCCCCTCAAGCAGATCCAGCGCGACACCAACGGGGGCGTCTACGACCCGGACCAGACCCGCGAGCGCGTGCGGTACACGGTGTGGACCCAGCCGGCCCGGCGCGACCTCGACGTACTCCGCCGCGACGACGCCGTGCCCCCACGTGAGATCGGGCCACGCTCGGCGCTCCGGCGCGAGCGCTACCTCGACCTGGCGGGCTTCGACCCCGAGGTGCTCGCCCTCGCGAGCCGCATCACCGCCGGCGCCGAGAGCGACGCCGATCGCGCCGAGGCGATCGAGCGCCACCTGCGCCGCGAGGGCCGCTACACCGACGCGCCCGAGGACATGACCGCGGGCGGCGCGCGCTCGCCGATCGAGGGCTTCCTGCTGGGCGAGCTGGCCGGCCACTGCGAGTACTTCGCGAGCGCCATGGTCGTGCTCGCCCGCTCCCAGGGGCTGCCGGCCCGGCTCGTGAACGGCTTCGCCGGCGGGCGCCGGAACGACGTCGGCGGCTTCGTCGAGCTGACCGCGTCGGACGCCCACGCCTGGGTCGAGATCCACTACCTCGACGCCGGCTGGGTCCGCTACGACCCGACGCCCCCCGATCTCCGGATGCGCGCCTTCGGCGAAGCGACGCTGGCCGAGACGGTCGCGGCGTTCGCGAGCGCGCTCGAGCTCTGGTGGTTCCAGCGCGTCGTCGACTTCGACAGCTCGGACCAGATCCTCGCGCTCAAGTCGGCGTTCGTGTTCCTGCGCGATCTCTGGGAGGGCCGGTCCCGGTCGACCTCGACGAAGCCGACCGGGCCGGCACAGC
>CAYYSY010000186.1:0-36298 GCA_964474355.1 uncultured Spirochaetaceae bacterium
CCTGGTGAAGGTGGCCTCGGAGCGCGAGCGGGGGAAGACGCCGGCACAGCGGCTCGGGGTGACCGACAAGCGGTGGACGATCCCGGAGCTCCTGGCGATCAGGCGCTTCCCGACGAGAAGGCGACTTCCGAAACGAGTGGCGGACTACTACTGGGGGAGGGTGCGGAGTCGGTTCGTAGGCGGGGAGCGTGCCTATATGCCGGCCGTCATGACCTGAGCGAGCCCGCCCGCGTGCGTGCCGGAATGGCCGCGCTGAACGGACACGACGGCACCGGTTGTCGCGTTGGCCGGGCCAGGCTCAGGCCTGCATGGGTCCAATCTTCGAACCACGTAGGGACTAGTGGGCGTACGCGGCGCCGGCGCTCGACGACGAGCGCGAGCGAGACCGGGTGCGCGACCGAGACGCCCGCTTGCGCTCGGGGCGATCGGCTACGGCACGCAGCGCAGCGGCGCTGATGCGGGCGATGCGGAGATCGCCGAAGGGAGTCCCGAGCCCGGAGTTCACGATGAAGCCGACCGCCATGTCACGGCTCGGGTCTGCCCAGGCTCCTGAGCCTCCGAAGCCGAAGTGGCCGAAGGCATGGCGCGGGCTGCCGATGGTCGTGAAGACGCCGTGATATCCGAGCCGCCAGCGCATGTCGAAGGGGATCACGCTGAGTCGCCCGGTGCCGTTCTTCTGTCGCCGTGTGGCTCGACGCAGCGTGCGTCTCGACATGAGCTGCACGCCGTCGATCTCGCCTCCACCGGCGAGCGCGGCGTACACCTTCGCCAGCGAGCGCGCAGTGAAGAGTCCGTTCGCCGCCGGAATCGAGGCCTGGAGCGTGTCGTTCGCGCCGAAGTCGAAGCTGCCGATGCCACGGGGCGCGAGCGAGTCGAGGATGCTCTCGAGGTCGACCTGGAGGCCGAGCATGCGGCTACCTCGTCGCAGCGCGGGCGAGCCCATCGAGAGCACGCGACGCGCCATGCCCGGCGGGAGGCTCGGCGTGAGGGCGTTGCTCTTCGGCCAGATCAGCTCGGCCGCACGGTCGAGCTCTTCCGTCGGCGCGCCGATGTAGAGGCCGTCGAGATCGAGCGGCTCGGCGAGCTCCTTTCGCACGAGCTCGGGGAACGGCGTGCCCGTGACACGCTGCAGGATCTCGCCGATCAGATATCCGTAGGTCAGCCCGTGATAGCCCGTGCGGGCGCCGGGCGCGTGCGCCGGCTCCGTCCGCTCGATCGCATGGATCATGTAGTCCCAGTCGAGCATGCGGTCGGCGCGGTCGATCATCTGACGGATGTGATAGAGGCCCGACTGATGCGCCATCACCTGGCGAACCGTGATGCGCTCCTTGCCGGCCTGCCCGAACTCGGGCCAGTGCTTGCAGACGAGGTCGTCGTAGTCGAGCAGCCCCCGATCCACCATGATGTGGAGCAGGGTCGACGCCATGCCCTTGGTCGTCGAGAAGCTCGGCGACATCGTGTCCGCGAGCCACGGCCGACGGCTCGAGTCCCGAACGCCGCCCCACAGGTCGACGACGCGCTCGCCGCGGTGGTAGACGCAGACCGCGGCTCCGCCCGGGCTGGTCTCGACCACCTCCTGGAAGCACTTCGCGACCCGGTCGAAGGCGGGATGCAGCTCCCCGTCGATCTCGACCGAAGGCCGCTTCTTGACGAACGCCGAGCTTCGAGGGTCGATCATCATCCGCGGGATCTTAACGGAGCTGTGGCAGGGCCGATGTCACCCATCCGACACGCCGTGATCCGGGCCGTGGGCCGCCGGCCCCGGAGCGCCGAGGAGAGCCATCAGCGCCAGAGGTCGTCCGGAGCCGCCTATACTCGCGGGCGGTGGCCGCCTGGAGGGCGAATCGACGCTCGGAGCGGCCGATGGAAGCGACACGAGTGAGTGATCCTGGTCCCGTCGCGACGATCGTCCTCACCGGCGTGTGTGCGCTCGGTGGGCTCACCTTCGTGCTCGCCGCCCTCCTCGTGCTCGCCAACCGCCGCCTCCACGTCGAAGAGGATCCACGCTTCGACGTCGTGGAGGACATGCTGCCCCACTCGAACTGCGGAGCGTGTGGTTTTCCCGGCTGTCGCGCGTTCGCGGAGGCCCTGATCGCCGGAGACACGGTGCCGGCCGAGTGCACCGTCAGCGACCCGGCCGGACGCGCGCGCATCGCGACCTTCCTCGGTGTCGACGTGGGCCAGGCCGAGCGCCGAGTCGCGCGCCTCGCGTGCGCCGGCGCGAGCAACGTCTCGCGCAACCACGCCCACTACGCGGGCATGGCCTCGTGCCGGGGGGCGGCTCTGGTCGCCGGCGGCGGCAAGGGCTGCTTCTGGGGCTGCCTGGGGGTCGGCGACTGCGAGGCGGCCTGCGACTTCGACGCGATCCGCATGGACTCGCGCCTGCCCGTGGTCGACGAGGACGCGTGCACCGCCTGCGGCGATTGCGTCGAGGTCTGTCCGAAGGATCTCTTCTCGCTCCACCCCGTGAGCCACCGCCTGTGGGTGGCCTGCAGCTCGCTCGAAGCCGGCGATGAGCTGCTCGAGGACTGTGCCGTGGGGTGCACGGCCTGCGGGCGCTGCGAGATGGACGGGCCCGGACTGGTCACGATGAAGGACAATCTGCCCGTCGTAGACTACGGCGGGAGCCACGACACGCGAGTGCCCATCGAACGCTGCCCCACAGGCGCGATCGTCTGGATCGACTCGACCGACGGACCGCAGAAGGGCGCCGCCGCGCCCCGCGTGATCCGCCGCGAGCCGCTCCGCGACTCGCCGACCTGAGCGACCCGACACGGAGACTGCATGTTCAGCCGAAAGAACGACGACGAAGCCGCACCTCGCTACCCCGGTGTCCGTGCCGCCATGGACGGGAACACCGCGGTGGTCATGTGCGAGCGCGAGTCGACCGACGGTGCAGGCGCATACCCGATCACACCCTCGACGCAGATGGGCGAGTACTGGGCGGAGGCGGCGGCGGCCGGACACCTGAACGTGTCGGACAGGCAGCTCATCTTCGTCGAGCCCGAAGGCGAGCACGCCGCTGCGGCGGTGACGGCGGGCCTGGCCATGACGGGGCTCCGCGCAGCCAACTTCTCGTCGGGCCAGGGCATCGCGTACATGCACGAGTCGCTCTACGCCGCGGTCGGCAAGCGGCTCACGTACGTGCTGAACGTCGGCGCGCGGGCGATGACCAAGGCGACGCTCAACGTGCACGCAGGGCACGACGACTATCACTGCATCGACGACACGGGGTTCTTCCAGCTCTTCGCGCGCGACGCGCAGTCGGCAGCCGATCTCAACATCATCGCCCACCGGGTCGCCGAGCTCGCGCTCAACCCCGGCGTCGTCGCGCAGGACGGCTTTCTCACCACCCACCTGATCGAGTCGATGCTCGTGCCCGAGCGGGAGCTGATTGCGTCATATCTCGGCCGGCCCGACGACATCATCGACTCGCCGACGCCCGCGCAGCGCATCATCTACGGAGAAAGACGTCGGCGCATCCCGATGCTCTGGGACGTCGACAACCCCGTCATGTCGGGTGTCGTGCAGAACCAGGACGCGTACATGCAGAGCGTGGCGGCGCAGCGTCCCTTCTTCTTCGACCACATCCGCGAGCTGACCGAGCAGGCTTTCAGCGAGTTCGGCGAGCTGACCGGGCGCCACTACGATCGCGTCCTCACGTACCGGGCCGACGACGCGGACTACCTGATCGTCGGACAGGGCAGCATGATCCCCACCGCCGAGGCCGTCGCCGACTACCTGCGCGAGTCGCGCGGCATCAAGGTGGGCGTCGTCAATCTCGTGATGTTCCGGCCCTTCCCGGCCGACCTGCTGGGCCAGACGCTGAAGGGGAAGAAGGGCGTCACGGTGCTCGAGCGCCTCGATCAGCCGCTGGCGGTCGATCTCCCGCTGGTGCGCGAGATTCGCGCGGCGCTCGGCCGCTGCTTCGAGAATGGACGCGACCCGAAGAGCCCGAAGTACCCCGAGCTGCCGGCGTACGAGCGCGTGACCGATGCGCCGCCGCTCTACTCCGGCTCGTTCGGCCTCGGCAGCCGCGACCTCCAGCCCGAGGGCATCATCGGCGCGGTCGAGAACATGCTCGAAGGGGGCGCGAAGAAGCCCCTCTTCTATCTCTCGATCGACTTCCTGCGCGACGAGCCGGTGACGCCCAAGCAGGCGATCCACCAGGAGACCATCGAGGAGAGCTACCCCGAGGTGCGCGCCCTCGCCGTGCGTGGCAGCGAGAACCCCGACTTGATGCCCGACCAGAGCATCACGGTGCGCCTGCACTCGGTCGGCGGCTGGGGCGCGATCACGACGGGCAAGAACCTCGCGATGACGCTCTTCGAGCTGCTCGGCTGGCACATCAAGGCCAACCCCAAGTACGGCTCCGAGAAGAAGGGCCAGCCCACCACGTACTACCTCTCTGCCGCACCCGAGCCGATCCGTGTCAACTGCGAGTACTTCCACGTCGATGTCGTGCTCTCGCCCGACCCGAACGTCTTCCACCACACCAACGCGCTCGCGGGGCTGAAGCATGGCGGCATCTTCATCATGCAGAGCGAGCACGAGACGCCTGCCAGGAGCTGGGAGGCGATCCCGCCCGCGTTCCAGAAGATCATCCTCGACAAGGAGATCCGGGTCTTCGCCCTCGACGCATTCAAGATCGCGCGAGAGGAGGCGACCGACCCGGACCTGCAGCTGCGCATGCAGGGCATCGCCTTCCAGGGTGCGTTCTTCGCGGTCTCGCCGGTGATGGAGATGTTGGAGCTCGACGAGGGGCGGCTGCTCGAAGCGATCCGCGACCAGCTCGAGCACAAGTTCGGCGCGAAGGGCGCGCGCGTCGTCCAGGAGAACATCCGCGTCGTGAGGCGCGGCTTCGACGAGCTGCAGCGCATCGACGCCAAGGTCGTGACCGAGGCGAAGCCCGGCGCGCGCGACCGCGACGCCGGCCCCCCGCTGCCGGCGATGGTCGAGGCGCTGCCCGTCGGCCACGAGCCCATGACGGACATCCATCGCTTCTGGGAGCAGACCGGCAGCTTCTACGCCCGCGGCATGGGCAGCGACAACATCACCGACCCGTTCATCGGCCTCGGCGTGATCCCGGCGGGCTCGGCGCTGTTCCGCGACATGACGCAGATCCGCTTCGAGCATCCCGAGTGGAACCCCGAGAACTGCACGGCCTGCGGCGACTGCTACACGGTCTGCCCCGACACCGCGATCCCGGGCCTCGTGAGCGAGGTCGGGCAGGTGCTCGACACGGTGGTGAAACGCCTGCGCAGGGGTGGCCACGAGCTCGAGCAGCTGCCGCGCGGCGTGCGCTGGATGGAGCGCCATCTGCACGGCCTGATGAGCACCGCGCCCGAGACGGCGCCGGTCGCGGGGCTCATCGAGGAGGCGATCGAGAAGACGCTGCTGCAGGACGAGCTCGATGCGACGGGCCGCGACGCGCTCCGCAAGGAATTCGAGCTGTTCCGCGACGAGCTCGGCGAGTTCCGCTTCGCGCTCTCGCGCCCCTACACGACGCTGCCCGAGAAGGAGGAGCCCGGCAGCGGCGGGCTGCTCTCGATCACCGTCAACCCGACCACGTGCAAGGGCTGCATGGAGTGCGTGGAAGTCTGCGACGACGACGCGCTCCGCGCAGTGCCGCAGACCGAGGGCTCGGTCGCCGAGCTGCGGCGCAACTGGGACTTCTGGCTCGATCTGCCGACGACCCCGCAGCGCTACATCCGCGTGGACGACCTCGAGGAGGGCGTGGGCGCGCTCGAGACGATCCTGCTGGACAAGACCGCGTACCAGTCGTTCACGAGCGGGGACGGGGCTTGCCTCGGATGCTCGGAGAAGACGGCGATGCACCTGTTCATCGCGACGGTCGAGTCGTTGATGATGCCGCGGGTGGCCAAGCACCTCGAGTACCTCGGCGACCTCATCGCGCGGCTCGAGCGCCACGTCCAGCTCGAGCTCGTCGGTGAGATCGACGTCACCGACCCCGCGCGCATAGCCCACATCGTCCAGGACATCGGCGCAAAGGACGTGACGCTCGCAGGCCTCGCCGAGCATATGGAGCGCACCGACGACAGCCACGCCATCGACCGCGAGTGGCTCGAGCGGATGAGCCAGCTGATCGCCCGGTTGAGGGATCTGCGCTTCGCCTATGAAGAGGGCACGACGGGGCGAGGCCGCTCGCCCATGGGCATCCTCAACGCCACCGGCTGCACGTCGGTCTGGGGCAGCACCTATCCCTTCAACCCCTACCCCTTCCCCTGGGCGAACCACCTCTTCCAGGACTCGCCCTCGCTCGCGATGGGAGTCTTCGAGGGGCACATGGCCCGCATGGCCGACGGGTTCGCCGCGATTCGCAAGGCGGAGCTCGAGCTCTCCGGGAGCTACGCGCCGGCCGAGCACGACACGTTCTTCCACCAGTTCGACTGGCGCGGCTTCAGCGACGCCGAGTGGGACCTCTGCCCGCCGGTGGTCGCCGTGGGCGGCGACGGCGCGATGTACGACATCGGGTTCCAGAACCTGTCGCGGCTCATGGCGTCCGGCCACCCGATCAAGGTGCTCGTCGTCGACACCCAGGTCTACTCGAACACCGGCGGGCAGGCGTGCACGTCGGGCTTCTTCGGCCAGGTCTCCGACATGGCCCAGTTCGGCGACGCGATCAAGGGCAAGCAGGAGCCGCGCAAGGAGATCGGGCTCATCGGCATCGCGCACCGCACGAGCTACGTCATGCAGAGCACGATCGCGCAGCCGAGTCACATGATCGAAGGGTTCATCCGCGGTCTCAAGGCGCGGCGCCCCGCCCTCTTCAACATCTACAGCTCGTGCCAGCCCGAGCACGGCATCGGCGACGACATGAGCGCGCACCAGGCCAAGCTGGCCGTCGAGTCACGCGCGTATCCCATCTTCCGGTTCGACCCCGACGAGGGCATGACGCCCGAGGAGTGCCTCGACCTCGAAGGCAACCCGGCGCCCGACCAGGACTGGCCGACCTACCAGCTCCGCTACCTCAAGCACGGCCAGGAGGCGACGATGGAGGTCCCGATGACCTTCGCCGACTTCGCCATCACCGAAGGACGCTTTCGCAAGCACTTCCGCATGGCACCGCCCGATACGTGGAACGAGAACATGGTGCCGCTGGCCGAGTTCCTCGATCTCGAAGAGGACGAGCGCGAGGGCCTCTTCCCCTTCGTCTGGTCGGTCGACCGCAAGCAGCAGCTCACACGACTGCTCGTGGCGAAGCCGATGGTCGAGTCGTGCGAAGACCGCCGGCACTTCTGGACGATGCTCCGCGCGATGGCCGGTGCCGGCAAGGAGGAGCTCTCGCGAGAGGACGTCGCCGACGAGGTGCGCCGCGAGGTGGTCGGCCGCATCGCCTCGAACCTCATGCAGCTCGCCACGGGCGAAACGCAGGGCGGGGTCTCGCTCGAGGCGCTCGTCGGCGCGCCGGCCGAGGCGGCGACGTCGGCCGAGGCGGCCCCCGAGGCTCCCGGCGGCGGCATGGCGCCCTGGATCGACAGCCCCGACTGCACGACGTGCGACGAGTGCGTCAACCTGAACGGTCGGATCTTCGCCTACGACGAGAACCGCAAGGCGTACATCAAGGACGCGAGCGCCGGTCCGTATCGCGATCTCGTGAAGGCCGCCGAGCGGTGCACCGCCCAGGTGATCCATCCTGGCCTCCCCCGCGATCGCAGCGAAAAGGACGTCGAGAAGTGGATCGCCCGGGCGGAGAAATACAATTAATGTGCTCGGCCTGAAGACCTTCCGACACGGCATCCATCCGCCGGAGCTGAAGGACGAGACGCGGGAGCTGCCGATCCGGCAGTTCCCTTTCGCGCCCGTGCTGGCCGTCCCGCTGGTGCAGCACGCGGGCAACCCCTCGCTCGCCGCCGTGCGCGAGGGCGAGAAGGTCGTACGCGGCCAGGTGATCGCACACGCGGACGGCGACATGTCGGTGCCGATGCACGCGCCGGCGACCGCCACCGTGCGCCGCATCGGGCCCATGCCGAGCATCAGCGGCCGCATGGTGCGCGGGCTGTTCCTCGAGCCGCAGCCCGGCTCGACCCAGGAGACGCCGGAGGGCGCGCCCTGCCCCCTCGATGCATCGGGACCGGACGAGATCCTCGCAGCGATCCAGGATGCGGGCATCGTCGGGCTCGGCGGCGCCGCCTTCCCGACGCACGTGAAGCTGCGCGTGCCCGAAGATCGGCCCGTCGACGCGCTGATCATCAACGGCGCCGAGTGCGAGCCCTATCTCACGACCGATCACCGCGTGATGCTCGAGCAGCGCGACGACGTATTCATGGGCATCCGCTATCTGCTGAAGGCGACGGGCGCGTCTCGGGCGATCATCGCCGTCGAGGCGAACAAGCCCGACGCCGCGGAGCACCTGCGAGGCGGACTCCCCGAAGACGGCAGCGTCACGGTCGAGGTGCTGCGCGTGAAGTATCCGCAGGGCGCGGAGAAGATGCTGATCGCCGCCCTTCTGGATCGCGTCGTGCCCTCGGGCGGGCTGCCGATCCACGTGGGCGCGCTCTGCGTCAACATCGCGACGACGGCCGAGATCGGTCGGCTGCTGCCACACGGCCGCGGGATCCATGAGCGGGTGATCACCGTGACCGGACCGGCCGTGATGAAGAAGGGCAACTACCGGATCCCGATCGGCACGCCGCTGCGCTTCCTCCTCGAGTACGTCGGCGTCGACGAGGACGTGAGCCGAGTATTCCTGGGCGGCCCGATGATGGGCGCCGCCGCATCGAGCCTCGACATCTCGATCACGAAGGGCACGTCGGGGGTCGTCGCATTCAACGAGCCCGAGGCGGCGCGCACGCGGCCGAAGGAGTACCCGTGCATCCGCTGCGGCTACTGCGTGGATGCGTGCCCGATGATCCTCAACCCGGCGCAGCTCGGTCGCCTCGCGAAGAACGAGGCGTTCGAGCAGATGGCGGACGAGCACCACCTGATGGACTGCTTCGAGTGCGGCAGCTGCTCGTTCGTGTGCCCCTCACACATCCCTCTGGTGCACCAGTTTCGCGTGGCGAAGGCGGCCGTGCGCAAGGCGCGGTCCGGCTGATGGACCACACCGGGCACACGCTCGAGATTCGCACTTCGCCGCACGTGGTGAGCGGGTACGGCGTCGACGCGATCATGTTCAACGTCGCACTGGCGCTGCTGCCCACCACCCTGTTCGCGATCTGGGCGTTCGGACTCGCGGCGTTCGTCACGCTCGCCGGCGCCGTTGCTTCGTGTCTGGCGGCAGAGTGGGTCGCGTGCCGCGCGACGGGACGCGAGGCGACGCTCGGTGACGGGTCGGCGCTCGTGACCGGGCTGCTCTACGGCCTGACATTGCCGCCGGCGTGCCCGCTCTGGATCGTCGTGATCGGAGGCTTCGTCGCCGTGGGGCTCGGCAAGGCCCTCTTCGGCGGGCTCGGGCAGAACCCGTTCAACCCCGCGCTGGTCGGACGCGCCTTCCTGCAGGCGGCCTTCCCGGTCGCCATGACGACGTTCGGGCCGGCGTTCGCCGATGGGCGCTTCTTCTCGCTGCCGGTCGCGGTGCTCGCGGCGCCGCTCGGGCGCCCTGCCGCGCCCGACGCGTTCACCGGCGCCACACCGCTCGCCGCGTGGAAGTTCGACGGCGACCTCACGCCCGTCGGCGATCTCGCGTTCGGCTTCGTGAGCGGCTCGACGGGCGAGGCCTCGGCGCTGCTGATCGCCCTCGGCGGGGCCTACCTCATCGCGCGCAACATGATGAGCTGGCGCATCCCGGCAGCGATGCTCGGCACGGTCGCGATCGCGAGCGGCGTGTTGCACGTGATCGCACCCGAGGCGTACGCGCCGCCCGCCTTCATGCTCTTCTCGGGCGGACTCATGCTGGGCGCGATGTTCATGGCGACGGACATGGTCGCGTCGCCCGTCACGCACCTCGGCTGCTGGGTCTACGGCGCGCTGATCGGCGCGATCGTCGTCGTGATCCGGGTGTGGGGCGCCATGCCCGAGGGCGTGATGTACGCGATCCTGCTCGGCAACGCGGCGTCGCCCCTCATCGATCGCGCGATCCAGCCGATCGCGTTCGGATCGAAGCGCCGGTCGGGAGAACCGACGTGAGCGCGGCCGGAGGCGATCCCGTGGCCGCACACGTGCCGCCGCCGAGCTGGCCGATGCTGCGCGCGATGGTGAGCGTGGGGCTGCTCTGCGGGCTCCTCATCACGACCGCGTACATCGCGACCCGCCCGGCGATTGAGCGCAATCGCGCCGAGGCGCTGCAGCGCGCGATCTTCGAGGTGCTGCCCGCCGCGCGCTCTGCTCGCACCTTCGCCTGGGTGGAGGGACAGGGCTTCGAGCGAGTGCGAGTCGAGGAAGGCGAGAAGACCGCGGCGCCCGTCCTACACGTCGGCTTCGACGAAGCCGGGGGTGTCGCGGGCGTGGCGATCGAGGCGGCCGGCATGGGCTACCAGGACGTGATCCGCGTGCTCTACGGCTACTCGCCGGAGCGCGCGGCGGTGATCGGCATGGTCGTGCTCGAGAGCCGCGAGACACCGGGGCTCGGCGACCGCATCGAGACCGACCCGGCGTTTCGCGCGAACTTCGAGCGCCTCGACGTCGCGCTCGATTCGGGCGGCGAACGCATCGCGCACCCGATCGAGGCCGTGAAGCACGGCGAGAAGGAGGCGCCCTGGCAGATCGACGGCATCACCGGCGCCACGATCTCGTCGAACGCCATCGCCCGGATCCTCCAGGAGAGCACGGTCGTGTGGATCCCGCGCATTCACTCGAAGCTCGCGCAGCTCGATGGAGGCGACTGAGCCATGGCCGCTGCAGAGCCCGGCATGGAGCCGAAGACGGCCGACGAGTTCTGGAAGGGGCTCTGGGACGAGAATCCCGTGCTCGTCCAGGTGCTCGGCATGTGCCCGGCGCTCGCCGTGTCGAACACGGCCATCAACGCACTGGCGATGGGCCTCGCGACGCTCTTCGTCCTCACCGGCTCGAACCTCGTCGTCTCGATGCTGCGATCTTTCGTGCCGAAGCAGGTGCGCATTGCGACGTACATCCTGGTCATCGCGACGTTCGTCACTCTCGTCGACATGTTCATCCAGGCGATCAGCCTCGACCTGCACCGGGCGCTCGGCGCGTTCATCTCGCTGATCGTCGTGAACTGCCTGATCCTCGGACGCGCGGAGGCCTTCGCGTCGCGCAACGGACTCGGCCGCTCGCTGCTGGATGCGCTCGGCATGGGCGCGGGGTTCACGGGCGCGCTGCTCTCGCTCGGCGCCGTGCGTGAGCTCCTCGGGGCCGGCAGCCTGTTCGGCCTGCGCGTGATGCCCGAGGGCTTCGAGCCCTGGGTGGTGATGCTCCTGCCGAGCGGCGGCTTCCTGACCCTGGCGGGCTGGCTGCTCGTCTTCAACGCGATCGAGCGGCGCCGCGCACCCGCGGCGCTCACGGAGGAGGCGCGATGACCGGCGATCCGCTGTGGTCGATCTTCCTGAACGCGTGCCTGATCAACAACTTCGTGCTCGCGTACTTCCTCGGTCTCTGCCCCTTCCTCGGCGTGTCCGGACAGCTCGCGACGGCGGTGCGGATGGGCGGGGCCGTGAGCTTCGTCATGCTCGTCAGCTCGGTCTGCGCGTTCGGGCTGAACCACGCGCTCATCGCGCTCGACGCGCCCCACCTGCGGCTCATCTCGTTCATCGTGGTGATCGCGTCGACGGTGCAGCTGGTCGAGATGTTCATCAAGAAGGTGAGCCCCGGGCTCTTCCGCGCGCTCGGCATCTTCCTGCCGCTCATCACGACCAACTGCGCGATCCTCGGGCTCGCGCTCTTCCAGACGAACAAGGGCTTCGACTTCGTCGAGTGCATCGCCTACGCGCTCGGCGCCGGGGCGGGCTTCATGCTCGCGCTCGTCCTGATGGCCGGACTCCGCGAGAAGCTGGCGCTCGACGACGTGCCCGATCTGGTGCGCGGTGCGGCGCTCTCGCTGACCCTGGCCGGCCTGCTCTCGATCGCCTTCATGGGCTTCGCGGGCCTGGGGGGATGACGACATGATCATCGAGACCCTGATCGGATCGCTGGGCGTCGCCGCGATGGCGGCGCTCTGGCTGGGCGTCCAGCTGGCCTGGGGACGCGACTTCCCCGGCGACGGCGCGGAGCCAGACGTGCTCGCGCGACGAGGGGGTTGCGGCGGCTGCGGGCACGGCGGACGATGCCAGAAGACGGGACTCGATTGCGAGGAGGGACGGTCATGAGCGAGGCACTCAAGCACGTCTCGGACTACGACACCGAGCCGCGAAACCGAGCGCAGGTCGTGTCGAACGAGCGGATCACGCCGGCGAGCTCTCCCGACGACGTGCGCGAGCTCGTCCTCGAGATCGACCGTCCCGACTTCTCGTACGCCGTGCTGCAGTCGATCGGTGTGCTCGCGCCCGGCGATCCCGCATTCGGTCACGAGCACCACGTCCGCCTCTATACCGTCGCCGATCTGCCGTCGCGGGGGCCCGACGGGCGGCCGCGCATCAAGATCTGCGTGCGCCGCTGCAGCTACGTCGACGAGTACAGCGGCGAGGAGTTCCCCGGTGTGGCGTCGAACTTTCTGTGCGATCGAAGGCCGGGAGACTCGTTCGAGGTCACCGGTCCGTTCGCGCTCCCCTTCGACGTGCCCGAGGAGCTCGACGCGAACCTCATCCTGATCGGCAGCGGCACAGGCATCGCCCCCTTCCGCGCGCTCGTGAAGCACATCCACCAGGACGTGGCCGGATGGAAGGGGCGCATCTGGCTCTTCCACGGCGCGCGGAGCGGACTCGAGATGCTCTACCGCAACGACGAGATCGACGACTTCGCGCAGTACTACGACCGCGGCACGTTCGAGGCGTTCCAGGCGCTCGCCTCGAGGCCCGGCTGGGACGAGACGATCGCCTGGGACGCACCGATCCGCGAGCGCGGACCCGAGCTGTGGGCGCTGCTCTGCGATCCGAAGACGACGGTCTACGTCGCCGGGCTCGAGAAGATGCTCGAGCAGCTCGAGGCCGTGTTCGCGGAGATCGCCGGCTCGGAGCAGAAGTGGGAGCGCCGCAAGGCCGAGCTGGTCGCAGGGCAACGCTGGGTGGAGCTGATCTACTAGCGGCCCCGAGGCGGCCCCGGACCCGTTCCGGGCGAGGAGGCGCCGGGGCGGGCCGGCGTGTAGGATCCCATGATCGCGCGCCCGTCTGCGGTGCCGTTTCCTGATCTGGTGAGGATCTGCCATGGCCGGCCTCTGGCACCTGAACGACCTGGAGCTGCTGAGCGATCTCGAGCCCGAGGGCATGCAAGCCCTCGAGCGAGCTGCGCAGAAGCAGACCTTCGACGCCGGCGAGACGGTCTTCCGGCCGAGCGCGGAGCCCCGCTCCGTATACCTCCTCATGGAGGGGGCGATCCGGATCTACCGGCTCTCGGACAAGGGGGCCGAGGCGACCCTCGGCTACGTGAAGCCGGGCGAGGTCTTCGGCGAGCTCGCTGCCGTCACGGAGTTCGCGCGCGAGAGCTATGCGGAAGCGGCGGCGCACTCGGTCGTGTGGCGCCTGCCGATCGGGCTCTTCCGGGAGCTCCTCGGCTCGAAGCCCGGCCTCGCGCAGCACGTCAGCCTGCAGCTCGGCAATCGCCTCAAGAGCATCGAGCGCCGGGTCGAGGGGCTCGTGTTCCACGACGCCCGCATCCGGCTCGCGCTCATCCTGCACGAGCTCGCCGACCACTTCGGGCTGCAGAAGGGCACGGCGGTCGAGATCGACGGCGACTTCACGCAAGCGGAGCTCGCGACGCTCGTCGGCTGCACCCGGCAGACGCTGAACCAGGCGCTCCACGAGCTCGAGGCACAGGGGCTCATCGAGATGAGGCGGCGGCGCGTGATCCTGCCCGAGCCCGAGAAGCTGCGCGGGTCGATCTAGCGCCGGCTCAACTGGGTCGTCCTCCGCTCGGGCCTTCTGTCAGCTACCCGACAGCTCCGCCAACGCCAAATAGACTCCTCGCGCAGCTCACACTGGCCGGGGTCGCGAGGCTATAGTGGCCCATCCCGAACCCCTCCCGCCCCCTTCCCGAACCCGACCAGGAGACGAAGACCCATGGCCAAACCGAAGATTGCAGTGAACGGATTCGGACGCATTGGCCGCACGATCGTGCGACTCGCGAAGCTGCGGGAGGAGTTCAACGTCGTGGCCGTGAACGATCTCACGAGCCCCGAGGCGCTCGAGTACTCGTTCAAGTACGACAGCATCCACGGCATCTACCCGGGCGAGGTCTCGCTCGACGGCGACGTCTTGACGGTGGATGACGACTCGTTCCGCATCCTCGGCGAGTCGGACCCGAGCAAGCTCCCCTGGAAGGAGCTCGGCGTCGACTACGTCGTCGAGGCGACCGGCAAGTTCCGCAAGCTCGCCGAGCTCGAGAACCACCTGACCTGCGGTGCGAAGCGCGTCTTCCTGACCGTGCCCTGCAAGGACCCGCTCGAGGCAACGATCGTCATGGGCGTGAACGACGGTGCGCTGACGAATGACGCCCGGATCATCAGCAACGCGAGCTGCACGACCAACTGCGCCGCGCCCGTCGTGAAGGTGCTGCACGACAGCTTCGGCGTGAAGCGTGGGCTGCTGAACACGATTCATGCCTATACGTCGGATCAGCGCCTCATCGACGCCCCGCACTCGAAGGACTTCAGGCGCTCCCGCAACGCGGCCACCAACATCGTGCCGACCTCGACCGGTGCCGCGAAGGCGATCGGCCAGGTGATCCCCGAGCTCGAAGGCAAGCTCGACGGCCTCGCGATGCGCGTGCCCGTGGCCGACGGCAGCGTGGTCGACCTCACGGTCGAGCTCGGCAAGGACGTCACGGTCGAGGCGATCAACGAGGCCATGCATAAGGCCGCCGCCGGCAGCATGAAGGGCATTCTCGAGTACAACACGGCGCCGATCGTCTCGGGCGACATCATCGGCAACCCGCACTCGAGCATCTTCGACGCACCGCTCACGCAGGTGATCGGGGGCAACTTCGCGAAGGTCATCAGCTGGTACGACAACGAGTGGGGCTACAGCTCTCGCGTGGCCGACCTGATCGAGCGCGTCGCGAAGGCGGACGGGCTCGACGCCTAGCGCCTGATGCCCGCGCGTTGCACGGGCCGCACGACGCGGCACCCGCACTCGCGACAGCCCTGATGTCATCGCCGTTCGCCTCTCGCGCGCAACACGCGCGAGAGGCGCTGCGCGGCGGCGCGCATTCCCGGCACACACCTGCACACGCTCTACCGCTGAGCTGCCGTGACCGCCATCGCAGACTTCGCGTGACGAAAGACCGATCCTTTCACCTCCTTTCAGAAGTGGCTTGCGATCACTCGAGGTGTGACATGGATTGGATTCTTCTCTGGCCCGAGAGCCCGGTGCTCTCGCTGGCCGTTCTCTGGATCGTGACCGTCGTCCTGTTCTGGGCGGCGCGCTCTGCGATGCTCGAGGTGTTCGACCGGCTCGGCGCAGGTGTCGACGAAGGGCTGAGCGCCCTCGGAGACTGGTGCGCCGCGGCCGCCGAGAGCCTGGAGCTGCGGAGCCGGCAGGCGCTGCTCGCGGCCGGCACGCTCGATCTCCACCGCAAGCTCGACCGCGAGTTCCACGGCATCGACAAGGGCTTCGCCGACAAGCTCGAGCGGTACGGCAAGCTGCATCGCCGACTCGACGAGCTGCTCCAGAAGCTCGACGACGACTACAAGCACTGCGGCGACTCGCCCCCCGACGTCCCGGGTTGGAGCGCGGCGGCTCAGGCCATCGCGCAGATCCCGAACCCGAGCGATCCCAACGTGCACAAGGTGCTCGAGGGCATTCGCAAGTCGTCGCAGGATGCCGAGAAGAAGGCACTGGCGGCCTATCGCGACGCGACGGGCAAGCGCCACGCCACGCTCGGCAAGATGACGGGGACGTGGAAGGAGGTGCGGGGCCTGCTCGCGAAGATGCAGGAGGCGGTCTCCGTCGCCATGGAGAGCACGAATCGCATCGACGGCTACGTAGCCGAGTACAGCGAGATCCGTGACGACGAAGAGAAGGCCGCTCGCATGTTGAGCTACTCGGCCGTCAAGCTCTTCGTGGTCTCGCTCGTGGTGCTCGGCATCGCCATCGGCGGCGCGTTCATCAACTTCCAGCTGATCGCGCTGCCGATGTCCGAGCTCGTGCCTGCGGGCGCTCGCATCGGCGGCGTGCCGGTGGCGACGATCTCCGCGCTCGTCATCGTGCTGATGGAGGCGGCGGTCGGCATCTTCGTGATGGACATGCTCGGCATCACCGAGCTGTTCCCGAAGCTCGTCGGCATCCCGTCGTCGCGCCGGCGCCTGATCCTCGGGCTCGGCCTCGCCGCGCTCTTCTTCCTCGCATCGGTGGAGAGCTCGCTCGCGATCCTGCGCGAGCAGATCGTCGAGGCCGACGCGGCGTTGAAGCTCGCCCTCGCCGGCGAATCGAGTGCGATCGCCGCGGCGAGCCACTCGCGGATCCCGGTAATCGGACAGGCCGTGCTCGGCTTCGTGCTGCCCTGGGTGCTCGCGATGGTCGCGATCCCCCTCGAGATGCTGCTCGACAGTGGACGCCACGTGCTCGCGAGCCTCGGCGTGTTCGCCCTGAACGCGCTCGGACACCTCGCTCGCGTCATCGGCCGCGTGTTCGGCTACACCGCTGGGCTGCTCGCGTCGCTCTACGACGTGTACATCGCGGTGCCGCTGCGCATCGAGGCGCTCGTGCGCGGCCGCAACGGCGACGACGCGGCCGATCCGCCGCGGCGACCGCGCTCGGCACGCGCCTCGGTCACCGGGGAGAGCCTGGCATGAGCACTCGAATCGAGAAGACGCATCGGCGGTCGCCGACCGCGGCGTGCGCGCTGGCGCTCACGGCCGTCGCGGCCCTCGCGCTCGGCTGCCAGGACTCGCGCGACTACAGCCAGGCGATCTGCGTGCTGGTCGACGTGTCGGGCACCTACGCCGCGGAAAAACAGGAGGTCGCGACGATCGTCAAGCGTGAGGTGCTGCCGGCCATGATGCCGGGCGACACGCTGATGATGATCCGCATCGACAGCCAGAGCTACGAGAAGGACAACCTCGTGGCGCTCATGACCCTCGATGCGCGGCCGAGCCAGGCCAACGCCCAGAAGCTGGCCCTCGCGAAGAAGCTCGACGCGTTCGCCGCCGGCAAGGAGGTCGCGGGCCACACGGACATCGAGGGCGCGATGATGCTCGGCACCGACTACCTCGCCGAGCTCTCGTCGGGCAGCCGCGTGATGCTCGTGTTCAGCGATCTCGAGCAGGACCTGCCCAGGGGCACGCGTCGCAGCATCGAGGGCGAGGAGTTCGCGGGCATCGACGTGGTGGCCATGAACGTGAAGCGACTCGATCGCGACAACGCCGATCCCGAAGGCTTCCGCGCGCGGCTCGCCCACTGGGAGGAGGCGCTCCGCGAGGCGGGCGCCTCGGGCTGGCGGACGATCATGGACGCACGACAGCTGCCCGATCACCTCACCGGACTGCGCGAGGCGGCGTGAACGACACGATCGGATGACGAAGACGAATGCTCCGGGTTCGACCCTGACGGTCGCGCCCGGAGCGCACACCTGATCGAGAGCCGCCGCCTCAGAGCAGCGGCGCCAGGCCTGCCCCCACGCTCATCAGGCGCACGAGCGGCTCGAAGTGCCGAGCGCGGCCTACTCGTCGTCGCTCACGAAGGGCCAGCCCCCGAACAGGTCGGCGCGATAGTACGGCCAGCTGTCGAGCAGGTAGAGCCCGAACGGGATCCACCAGATCAGGTCGTTCGTGAGGATCACGAGCACCGTCCTCGGCGGCCATTGCCCCGTCGCGATCATGAACGCGAGCCCGATCGGCCCGAAGACCTTCCCGAGGAGCCCGACGAGCGCGAGCATGAAGCCGCGCTCCGGGCGCCGCGCGACCTCGGCGTACACGACCCCATAGAGCCCGATCACCATGCCGACCGTCGCGAACACGACGGGGTGCTCCATCGGCGTCATGCCGGCGAAGCGGAAGACCCATTGCGGATCGAGCCCCGAGTACAGACCCCACAAGACGTTGTAGACGGCCGCCGCGCAGAAGGTCGCGCGGTGCAGCCGCCGCCGGGGCATGAGTGCGGGGAGTGAGGACGTCGAGTTCGTCATGCGGGCTTCACCACTGCGAGGTAGAGCGCCACCGGGATCCCGATCATGACGGGTGGGATCGTGGCGCGGAGGAAGAGGTCCTGCGCGCGCGCCGCGCGCGCGTAGGCCGAGGCATCCGAGTCGGCGGCCTCGGGGTCGGGCTTCATCGCCCGGCCGAACCAGGCCGAGAGAAGGACGTCGAGCAGCTCCATGGGGATGAAGATCACGAAGACGAGCAGCAGCTTCCAGCCGAGCCAGGACTGTCCGGCGTAGGCCCAGTCGACCGACTCCATCAGCATCAGCCCCGTCACCACGAGCGTCGCGAAGGCGAGATGCTCGAGCGCCACGACGAGGTTGAACTGCCGCCTCACCCAGCGCTCGCGGCGCAGGAGCTCGCCGTCTTCGGGGCGCTTCCTGCGATCCCACGCGGCAACGTAGACGAACCACGAGGCGCCCATCGCCGGCCCGGCCCACCCGAGGAACGCCGCGATGTGGACGAAGCGGATCAGCCCGCGCCAATCGGCGAGGTCGAGCCCCCCGAAGAGGAGACCCGAGAGACTTCGCAGACCTTCGATGAAGCTCTCGATCGCTGCGCTCCCCGCCTGATGGCCGCGTCCCGCGCCCCGAATCGGAGCAGCGGGGACGATGTTAGCTCGACACCCCGCGCCGAGGCGCCGATCATGCGCCCGCGAGGTCTCTTCGCTCGTCGAGCCGGCGCTGGATCTCCGCGTGCCGGGCCGCGCCGAGCGGATACCGCAGCGCGAGCGCACACGCGACGAGCAGGCAGGCGATCGGCGCGAGCCCCGTCAGGCAACGGATCGCCAGCACGGCGCCCTCGCCCTGCGTCTCGCCGCCACGCACGAAGCCGGCCGCATCGAGCACGACACCCGCGAGCGCCACACCCGTCGCGCCGCCGAGCTTTCGCAGGAAGGTGAAGAAGCCGGCGTAGAGCCCCTCGCTCCGCTCGCCGCTCTGCAGCTCGTCCTCGTCGATCACGTCGCCGAGCATCGACCACGGCATCAGGTCGGCCACGCCGTAGCCCACGCCCGAGAGCCCGGCGAACGCGAGCACCACCCAGCGCGGCCAGGCGGGGTCGTAGGCGAAGATGCCGAGCAGCATGAGGCTCCACCACACGGCGCCCGCGATGAACACGCTGCGCTTGTCGGTCGTGCGCGCGAGCTTCATCCACAGCGGCAGCGAGATCGCGACGCCGGCGAGCATGAGCACCATGGCGAGCGAGAAGTCCTCGGGGCGGCCCACCCAGTACGCAAAGTAGAAGATCAGCATCGCACCGGCGACGTCGACCGCGATGCGCGCGGTGACGAAGAGGATCGCGAGCTGCCGAAACGTCGCGTGCTGCCCGAGGCGGCGCAGGCTCTCGCCGAACGACGTCGTGCTCTCGGTGTGGAGCTCCGGCCGCTCCCAGCTGACGCGATGGACGAGGATCCATGGGACCGCCACCCATGCACCGAGCACGACGCCCGCCGCCGCGTAGCCCTCGGCGCCGCCGCCGAATCGCTCGACGAGCCAGGGCAGCCCTGCCGCCGCAAGCAGGATCGCGGTCACGACGCCGACCATGCGGTAGCTGTTCATCGAAGTGCGTTCGTGATAGCCGAGCGCGAGCTCGGGCAGGAGCGCCATGTAGGGCACCGCGAGCGCCGTCGAGCAGACGGTGTTCGCCACGTAGATGACGAGATAGAAGGCGAAGACCGCGAGCTCGCTGCTGCCCGCTGGCGCCTCGACCCAGAGCAGCGAGAAGGTCACGCCGAAGGGCAGCGCCGCGATCAGGAACCAGGGCCGCCGCCTGCCCCAGCGCCAGCGCGTGCGGTCGGAGAGCCGCCCCATCATCGGGTCGGTGAACGCGTCGACGGCTCGGCCGCCGAGCAGCACGAGCCCGGCGAGCGAGGGCGAGAGCCCCACGACCTCGCTGAGAAAGAAGAGATAGAAGAGTGAGAGGCAGCCGAGCTGGACGTTGATCGAGTGGTCGCCGAGGGCGTAGCCCGCCTTGACGAAGACGGGCAGCGTCTCGTCGCGCGCACTCGAGGCCGGCCTCCCCTCGCCCGCCTGCGTCACTTCATCGTCCGACGGATCATCATCCGCTCGTAGAGGCGGGGCCAGAAGCGGGTGACCCACCAGGCCAGGCGCGCTTCGCGCCCGACGAAGATCATGCGCCGGCCCGCCTCGATGCCGGCGTGGATCACGCGCGCGGCCTCGTCCGGCTCGACTTCGTGACCGGCACCGGTGCGCGCGTCGTGTCCGGCGGCCCCACCGTCGGCCGCGAGCGCGCGATCGCCGATGCCGGTCCGCACGAACGAAGGGCAGACCAGGCTCACGCGCAGCCCGTCAGCGGCGTGCTCGGCGCGCAGCGTCTCGAAGAAGCCCTGCAGCGCGTGCTTGCTCGCCACGTAGCCGGCGCGATTCGCGAGCGGCGCGAAGCCGGCCACGCTCGAGATCGCGACCACGTGCCCCCGCGCACGCAGCAGCTCGGGCAGCGCCGCGCTCGTGCAGCTCGCCGCGCCGAAGAAGTTCACCTCGACCACGCGGCGCAGCACGTCGACGTCGGTGTCGCGCACCAGCCCCACATGTGTGATGCCCGCGTTGTTCACGAGGACGTCGATTCCGCCAAAGGCGGCCGTGACTGCCGAGATCGCTTCGCGGCACGACTCGAGAGACGTCACGTCGCAGCGCAGGGCGAGACACTGCGCGCCGCGTGCCGTGAGCTCGTCTGCGCGCGTGGTGGCCGCCTCGCGATCGAGGTCGAGCAGCGCCACGGCGGCGCCCGCATCGGCGAATCTGCGAGCCAGCGCCGCGCCGAGACCGTGCCCCGCTCCGGTGATCACCACTCGTTGCATCGATGCCTCACGTGCCCCGACTACGCGGCCGACCCGAAGCGCAGGCTCCGGTAGTGCTCGAAGCACTCCTCGCTCGTGAACCGCGGTGTGAAGCCGAAATCTTCGACGAGAGCATCGTTCGCGAGCACCGGTCTGTAGCGCAGGAAATCGACCTGCTCGGGCCCGCGCGCCGAGATGCCCACGCCATGGAGCACGCCCAGCGCGCCCTCGAGCACGAAGCCCGGCAGCGGTACGTAGAGCTTGCCGAGACGCCGCGCGATCTCGGGTAACGCCAGCGCGCCCGTGCCGCAGAGATTGAACACTCCCGAGCGGCGCTCGAGGATGCCCTTCACGATGCAGGCCGCGACGTCCTCGTCCCAGACGAGCACGAAGGGCGCGTCGGAGCCGACGACGCCCATGATCGCGCGCCGCTCGAAGAGCGCCGTGATCGGGCTGGCCACGCGCTCGCCGAGGATCGTGCCGACCCGGAAGACGAGCTGCGCCAGCTCGGGATGCGAAGCACGCAGCTCGGCGAGCTCCTCCTCGGCGAGCCGCTTGTGCCACGAGTACGCGAAGGCCTCGTTGCCGCGCAGGGGGTCGGTCTCGTGCAGCGGCACCGGGTTGTCGGCGTGATAGCCGTAGGCGGCGCCGCTGCTCGTGTAGACGAGCTGCGTGACGCCCGAGGCGAGGCAGGCACGCGCCACGTTGCGCGTACCGAGGACGTCGATCGAGTACTCGAGCTCGCGCGTGCTCTCGGGCCCGGGCGTCACGACCGCGGCGAGGTGCACGACCGAGTCGACACCGCGTCGAGAGAACATCTCGTCCATGCCCTCGTCGCGCACGTCGGCCTGCTCGTAGTGCACGCCCTCGAGGCGATCGACTTCGTCCGGCGCGCGAAGGTCGAGGGCCAGCACCGACTCGACGTCGGGCTCGCTCGCGAGTCGCGCCACCACCTGGCGACCCACGAGCCCGGACGCGCCCGTCACCGCGACCGAGCGCCCTCCCCCAGCGCTCACTCGCCCGGCTCGAGGTGCATCTTCTTGAACACGTCGAGGCCAGGCGCCCACAGGTGGGCGACCGGATCGACGTCGACGTGGATCACCGACGCCTTGCCGCTCGCCACACAGCGCTCGAGGGCCGGCCGCAGGTCGCGCGCCCTCGACACCCGCTCGCCGTGCGCGCCCATGCCGCGGGCGACCTCGTCGAAGCGGATCTCCTCGAAGTCGGTGTTGAGGTTCGCGCCGGCGGGCAGCTCACGCTCCGCCGCCATCGTATCGGGATCGAGGGCCATCGACTGGCTGAACTTCACCATGCCCCACTGCCTGTCGCAGAGCACGAGGAAGACGACCGGCAGCTCGTGGCGCACGGCGGTCTCGATCTCCTGAAGGTGCATGCCCATCGCGCCGTCGCCGACGATCGCGTAGACCGGCTGCCCCGGCGTCGCGACCTGCGCGCCCAGGGCCTGCCCCGGCCCGGCGCCCCGCCTGCCGAACTTGAAGGTGCTGACGAGACAGCGGGGCGTGCGGTGCTCGTGATACAGGTTCGTCCACACCGCGGTGTTGCCGCCGTCGATCACGAGCGTCGCGTCGTCGGCGAAGAAGTCGCGGCAGACCAGCGGCACGAACGCCGAGTGCATCGGCTCGGCGTCCTCGTCCGCCGCCGCGCCGCGCAGGAACGTGCGCAGATCGGAGACACGTTGCGACCACTCGTCGATGCGCGCCTCGCGTGCGGCGAGGTCACCGAGGTCGAGACCCTTCAGCTCGGCGAGCAGCGCCTCGAGGAAGGGACGGACGTCGGCGAGCACGGCCACGTCGACGGGGCGGTTCAGCCCGAGCATCTGGGGGTCGCAGTCGACCTGGATCACGCGCTGGCTCTCGGGGTCCCCCCAGTACGGCGGCTTGCCCCACCAGTCGGTCTCGCCGAAGCGCGTGCCGAGCGCCAGCACGACGTCGGCTTCGCAGCGCACCTCGTCGATCAGCGGCGGCAGCATGGGGATCTTGTTCGGAAGCCGCTCGTCGACGGCCGGGCGACCACCCCAGCTCGTGGTGATCGGTGCGCGCAGGGTGCGGGCGAGCTCTTCGACGAGCTCCGAGCCACCGCCGTGCACGACGCCGCTACCCACCTGGAGCAGCGGCCGCTCGGCGCCGGCCAGCATCTCCGCCGCCTGGCGCACGTGCTCGCGCGACGCCTCGAGCGGTGCGGTGCGCCGATAGCGCTCGGGCGCGAGCACCGCGGGCTCTTCGTCGAAGCTGCCGTTCAGAACGTTCTCCGGAATCGTGAGATGCACGGCGCCCGGGCGTCCTTCGTGCGAGATGCGGAGCGCGCGGTGCAAGGCCTCGGGGATGCGATCGAAGCTGCGCGCCGCGCCGCTCCACTTCGTCATCGGCTTCATCACCGCGACCTGGTCGAAGTACTGGTACGTACCACCGCGATCGGGCCCGACGATCGGCGAGCGGCGCCAGCTCGTGAGGAAGAGCACGCGATTGCCCTCACCATTCTCGACCGCGACGCCGGGCAGCACGTTGGCCGCACCCGGCCCGTTGCTCGCCATGCAGACGCCGAGCTTGCCCGTCATGCGCGCATAAGCACCCGCCATGTGGGCGCCGCTCGTCTCGTGACGCGGCGAGACGAGGCGGATGCCCTCACGCCGCAGCCCTTCGCAGAGCCCGAAATACGAGCCGTCGACGATGCCGAACACCACCTCGACGCCCTCGGCTCGCAGCATCTTCGCGACCAGATCACCGCCCGTCATCGCCATCTCGAAATCCTCCGTCACTGGAGTCTATGCCCGCGCCGGCGGGGTCGACAGACGCGGCGTCACATTCGGGCATCGGAGCGGGCTCTCGATGGGGCGGCGCGCCCCGGATCGAGTGTGCGACTCCGAGTCACGTGGCGAGCGAGCGTTCGGTGGGCGCGTCGATCATCGAGTTCGCGAGCCCCTGGTCGCAGACCCACGTGGTGCCCGCAAGCGCACCGGCCTCGGCGGGCGCGAGCTCAGAAGCCCTCGGGCGCGATCCCGTAGCGCGGACGCAGCTCGGCGAGTGGCTCCTCGAGCATCGCCTCCCACTTCTCGAACTGCAGATTCTCGATCGCGCGGCCGCGCTGCCAGCCGCGGATGATCGCGAACTTCATGTCGTCGGGCATGCGATCGAGCTGGCCCGACTTCGCCATGTAGTCGTGCAGCATCTCGTAGTTGGTCGCGAGGTTCTTCTCGAGGCCATTGTCGGTCAGGAACGCGTGATAGCCGCGCCCGAGCGAGCCTTCGGGCATCGCAGCCAGTGTCTCGAGCTCGATCGGCTCGGAGAAGTAGCGCTCTTCGAGGAAGGTTTTTGCACCGGGCGTCTCCCGAAAGCCCTCGAGATAGCGCTCGATCGTGTCGTCGGGCGCGTGTGGCCACCACTCGTTGAAGAGCATGTGGACACCGTGCTCGTCCGGGTCGTCGAACGTGCGCACCATGTTCTTCACGAACTCGGGGTGGAGGGTCCGCTTCGCGGCTCCGCTCTCGAGAGAGTCTGACATGGCGTCACGCCCTCCGGTGCAGGTCTGCCATGCTCTGACAGCCGCGCGCGCTCATACCGTCGTCACCGCTCCGCCGGCCCCTCTCAGCTACTCCGCGCAGTCGATGCAGACCGCCGTGAAGGGCAGCGCTTCGAGACGCCCGCTCGCGATGTCCTCGCCGCAGCCGGTGCACTTGCCATAGTCGCCACTGTCGATTCGCTGGAGCGCCGACCGGATCTGCTCGATTTCGTCGCGGCTCTGCGCCTCGAGCCCCTCGAGCACCTCGTCGTTCTCGGCCTCCTGGGCGCGCTCCTGCGAGTCGGCATCGGGCAGGCGATGCAGGTCGCGATCGACCGCCTCGTGCCGCTTCTCGATCGTGGCCAGCTGCTGCACGAGCTGATCGCGGACCTTGTCGAACGAACGCATCTTCCCAGTCTCCCTTTCTCGCGGACGGTGATCGCACCCTTCGACTTCGAGTCTGCGATACCACCACTTCGTCGAGGCATGTAGGCACGGAATTCAACCGCGCCATGCCTCGTTTCGCCACAGCGGCCGCGAACGCATTCGGCCGGTGGCGGCTGCCGTCAGTGTCGCACGGGCGGCGGCTGCTCGACCGTGGAGGGGTCGACGACCTGTGCGGCGTCGGCCTCGAGCACCACCGGCGGGTCGCCGACCTCGAGCGCAGCCGGGGGGCTGCCGAGCTCGACGCCGGCCGCGGCCGCGAGCCGCTCGAACGAGGCGTTCAGATCGGCGCAGAACTCGGGCAGATCGGGCAGCCGGTCGTAGTCGGCCGAGAGACCGAAGGACACTTGACCGTTGTAGCTGAGCGCGCCGATCGAGATGCCGATGTTGTCGATCAGGGGGGCGAGCGGAATCATCTGCTTCACCTCGGCGCCGATCAGATAGAGCGGGTACGGCGGGCCCGGGACGTTCGTCACGATCGTGTTGACCGTACCGACCGACATGTCCTGCACGCTGATGCCGAGCCGCTCGACGAGGGAGAGCACGAGCTCGACGGCATCGGCGGCGCCGTCCTCCTTGCGGTGGAGCGTCTCTTCCTTGATCGCCGCGAGCTGCCTCACGGGATCGTCCTCGCCCAGGGGCAGCCGGATGATCCACGAAGACACGTGATTGCCGGACTCGGCGTCGTCCGTCGGCTTGCGCACGTTGACTGGTGCGCTGACCCGGAAGTCGAGGTCACCCGGCCGGACCTGACGGCGCTCCATCAGGTTGCGGAACGCACCCGTCACGACCGAGAGCACAACGTCGTTGATCTTGCAGTCGAGCGCCCGACGGACCGCCTTCATGTCTTCGAGCGCGACCGACGTCCAGTCGACGATGCGGTGGGGCCCGATGGTGCCGTTGACCGGCGTCGAAGAGGCCGGAACGGCCTTCCAGCTCGCGAGGCCCGCGAGCGCCTTCGCTCGGTCGACCACGGCACCCGCGAGGTCGTCGGTGTCACGCGCGAACTTCATGGCGTCGGCCGCGAGCTCGACGGGCGCGAGCAGGCGCCGCCGCCGTTCGTCTGCCTTGAGCTCCGCGTCACTCGGCTCGGGCCGCGGGATGAACCTCGGGATCGGAGTCGACTCACTCGTCGGCTTCATCGAGAGCAGGCGCTGCGAGAGCTCGACGCCCGACGCACCGTCGATCATGCAGTGATGGATCTTCGTGACGGTGGCGAAGCGGTCACCGGCCAGCCCTTCGACGACCCAGGTCTCCCAGAGCGGGCGGGCGCGGTCGAGCTGCTGCTCCATCAGCCTCGAGACGAGTCGCTTGAGCTGCGCGTCGGTGCCCGGGCGGGGCAGACTCGTGTGACGAATGTGGTAGTCGATGTTGAAGTACTCGTCATCGATCCACACCGCCTGGTCGGCGTCCGGAATCCACTTCAGCTTCTGCCGGTACCGCGGAATCGAGGGCAGCACGGCCTCCGTCAAGTCCCTGATCTTCTCGGCGTCGATGCCACCGTGCTCGTTGCGAAGCGGCCCGGCCTCGAAGATCTGCACGCCCGCCACGTGCATCGGGAGCGTCGACTTTTCCCACAAGAGGAAGTCCATGTCCTGTGCGGAGAGTCGTTCGTATTGGTAGCTGCCCATTCCCGGTACCTCCCTCACGGCGCCCCGGCTCGATGACTCGATTATCAGACATCGACCCCCGCCGTGTCGAATGCCCCGGAAGGCATCTCGCGGCTCTGACACCATGAATCGAGGCATCCTGCCCCAATCCACGCCCGGAGAGGCCGAGGCCCATGCTACGCGAGACGGCCCGGGCGCCTCGCACGCACCACCGCAGAGACATCTCGCTACGGGCTTCGATCGCCATCGCCTTCGGCGACCTCAGCGGCTGCCAACGCTCTGCGCGCGAGCTGCGTATTCGCCGAAGAGATCGCCGCCTCCGTCGCTCCTCGCCTTGCTGCGCCGAGCGCGTCTGCGTAGGCTACGAAGCTACCCGCGCGGAGTGCCGAGATTGCGATTCACGATCATCGGTCATGCTTGCATGCTCGTCGAGCACGGCGGCACATCGGTCCTCATCGACCCTTGGCTCGTCGGCTCGTGCTATTGGCGCAGCTGGTGGAACTACCCCGAGCCGCCACCCGAGCTGATCGACTCGCTCGAGCCCGAGTACGTATACATCACGCATCTGCACTGGGATCACTTCCACGGTCCGTCGCTCCGACGCTTCGACCGCAAGACCCGCATCCTCGTGCCGCAGCTTCCGACGACGCGGCGGATGGTCGACGACCTCGCCTGGCTCGGCTTCCACGACGTCGAAGAGATCCCGCACGGCAGCAGCGTCTCTCTCGGTGACGGACTCGACCTCCACTCGTTCCAGACCGGCCCGGGCAGCGACTCCGCCGTCGTCCTCTCCGACGGCCGCACGACGCTGCTCAACGCGAACGACTGCAAGATCTTCGGCCACTCCCTGGCACAGATCCTCCAGCGCTTTCCGAGCCCGGACTTCGCCTTCCGCAGCCACTCGAGCGCGCGGCCGACGCCGTATTGCATCGAAGGCTTCGAAGAGCACTTCTCGACGATGCGGCCGCCGGCGCAGTACGCGGAGGACTTCGCTCGCTTCTCGCTCTTCACGGGCGCGCGTCACGCGATTCCGTTCGCCAGCAACCACTGCTATCTCCATCGCGAGACGCTGCCCTTCAATGCGCTCGTCAACTCTCCCGCGAGCGCCCGCGCGCGCACCCGCGAGCTGGCCGCGCAGCACGGGCGCGACGTCGAGTGCGTCGTGATGCCACCGGGGAGCACCTGGGACGACCACGACGGCTTCGCGGTCGTCGACTTCGACTACGGAGAAGACGCCAAGGCGCGCTACATCGCCGACATGCTGGAGCGCCACGCCGACGCGCTCGCCGAGCGCGACCGGCTCGAGGCCGGCGTCGAGCCCGACGAGGAGGCCTTCGTCCGCTACTTCGAGCCGATGATGCGGGGTGCATCGCGCATGCTCGCGCGGCGGATGGTCGGGAGCGTCGCCTTCGACGTCGGCACGACCGACGACCCGCGCTACTGGCTCCTCGACTTCGAGCACGGCCGGATCCGCACCGACGTGGTGGAGCAGCCCGACGTCGTGTTTCGCACGGCCGCCGCGATCCTGAACGACTGCTGCCAGATCCGCATGTTCTCCACGTGGTCGGCGTCGAAGCGCCTCAGGATCGCACTCGCCGAGCCCGACATGGTGCGCCGCTCGAGCGGCTTCCTGCAGCTGCTCGACCTCTTCGAGCTCGAGTTCCTCGACCCCGCGAAGCACTTCACGCGGCGCTCGCTGGTGAACCGCGCCCTGCGCTGGCGCGAGCCCCTCGATGCCGTCGACTATCTCCGTGCCTCGAGACGAGCCCGCGGCGGGGCACCCGAGCTCTACCCGCTCGCCGGCTGAGCGGCGCTGCGATCGGGGCTATTTGCGCGCGAAGATGTGCAGGCTCAGGACGGCGCTCGCGTACTCGCGCGCCTGCTCGATCGACACGCCCATGCGCTTCATGAGGTCGCGCACGCCCGGCTCGTCGAAGTCGAAGCTGTCGACGAAGCTGGCCTCCTTGTCGACGCGCACCTCGGCGAAGCCCGCCTTGGCGATCGTGTCGAGGTACTCGGCGCGCACCGCCGCACCGCCGACACATCCCAGGTAGACCTCGATGCCGTCGAGCACCTCGCGCGGCAGCGGGTGGGCGAGCACGACGTCCGAGATCATCAACCGGCCGCCCGGCTTCAGCACGCGATACGCCTCGGCGTAGACGCGGTCCTTCTCGGGCGACAGGTTCACCACGCAGTTCGAGATGATCGCGTCGACGCTCTCGTCCTCGACCGGCAGCTCTTCGATGTGTCCCTTGCGGAACTCGACGTGCTCGAGGCCGACCTTCGCGGCGTTCTCGCGCGCCTTTTCGAGCATGGCGTCTGTCATGTCGACACCGATCACGTGGCCTGTCGGTCCTACCTCACGCGCTGCGAGCAACGCGTCGAAGCCGGCGCCCGAACCGAGGTCGACGACCGTCTCACCCGGCTGCAAGCTGTCGATGGCGGTGGGATTGCCGCAGCCCACGCCGAGGTTCGCGCCATCGGGCACGGCGTCGAGCTGATCTTCGCTGTAGCCGAGGCGCATGCTCTGGGCGCGCGCGCTCGAAGCGTCGTCGGCCCCTTCGCCATAGCCCTCCACCACGCGGCTGTAGCCGTCGCGCACCATGTCACGGATACCGTCTGCGTCGTCGGGTCGTTTCTCGGTCGTCGCCATGTCGTCTCTCCTTCGTACGCGTGGGCCGGGTGAAGCCCGCGCGGCGTGCTACAGGCCCTGGCAGCAGTCCTCACCGAGGAAGGCGATGAGCTGCGCCATCGTGTCGAAGTCGGGCCGGTAGATGCGCGAGCGTCCGGCCTTCTCGCAGCGGAGCAGGCCGGCGCTCGTGAGCTCCTTCAGATGAAAGGACAGGGTCGCCGAGGCCAGCCCCAGCGCTTCGCCGACCTCGCCCGCAGCCAGCCCGTCCGGCCCGGCGCGCACGAGCAGACGGAAGACGTCGAGACGGGTCTCCTGGGCGAGGGCGGCCAGGGCAGCAATGGCGTCCTGTTTTTCCATGGTTCCATAGTTATGCAAGTATGGAGCCGTGTCAACCCCGCCGCGTCGAGTGCACCCGGCGCGACCCCACGCCACGACTCAGAGCGCGCCCGCGAAGTACTTCGTGACGTCGACGAAGCGATGTGCGGTGGGCACGGGCACCCGCTTGTAGACCATGACTGCCGTGATCAAGAGGAGCAACACCACGCCTAGGCCGCTGCCGACGTAGACGCCCGCGTCGCTGCGCGACGCCTCGTCGAGGTTCATCCCCGTCTGCCTGTACCAGAGCGTCGTGACGAGCCCGCCGGCCGTGTACGCGAAGAGCAGGAACGCGGCCTCGTAGAGCCACGGTATCTCCCAGATCGGCCCCAGCTGTGCTGCCATCGAGTGACCGAGCACCCCGATCACGACCAGGCTGATCGGAATCGTGTGGTCGAGAAGCGAGAGATACTGGAGCGCCGCCTGCGTCGTAATGCCGGCGTGCTGCATGACGTTGAACGTGATCATCTGCCCGACGAGCACGCAGAGCACCACGAACACGGAGAAGATGTGGAGCAGCTTGAGCGTCTCGTACGAGTGCGGCAGCTCGAAACGGACGATGCCGAGGAAGGGCAGCCCGGTCACCACCGTTGCGACGACGTAGAGGCCGATTGCGACCAGGTAGTCCCTCTGCATGCGCTCGCTCCCGTCCCGCCGAGCTGCGATCCACTCGGGCTCGCGCTCCCGGACGTCATCACGATCGAGTGCAGCCGAAGACCGCCCGGCCGTCGAGGCCACGCCCTGCGCGTCGCGTGTCGGATCCCGACTCGAGAGGCGGGCGCGCGTATCGCCGGCCGCCGCCCCGATCGAGGGTTCGGAGTCGTCTGGCGGAGTGGGGATGGGAGCGGGGATGGAGTCGCGTTGCCGGCAACGCTGAAGCGGTGAACCTGCCGGCCTGGCGGACGCGGCATCGCGCTCGCTCACCGCGCCTGACGGGCACCCCGTGCCCCTTCTCGAATCGAAGGGACACGGGGCCCATCAAACGTGCACCTGTCTCTCTCTGCGGTCGAGCCGCAGGCGCTCGGTGTCAGGCGCGCGCCTTGCGGCGGGCCTTCTTCTTCGAGGCCTTCTTCTTCGAGGCCTTCTTCTTGCGCTTGGGGCGCACCGTGTGCTCGAGGTCGGTGAGCGCCTTGGACAGCTCGCGGCGGCTCCGCCGGACGAAGTCCTTGACCTCGGAGTGGCCCTTGATCTCGACCTTGTTGAGCCGCTTCCGCGCCTCGCGCAGCATGCGCGCACCCTCGGTGCCTGCCGTACGCTCGGCCTTCTGGAGCTCCTTGAGGAGGGGCTGGATGCGCTTGTCGACCTGCTTGCCGAGGTCGGCAATCTCCTTCTCGATCGTCGCGACGAGCTTCTTGGCGCGCGCCTTCTTGGCTGCACCCTTCTTCTTGCGCGTCGCCTTCTTCTTGCCTGCTTTCTTTCTGGCTGCCACTTGGGTCCCTCCGCGCGGGCTCCTGACGTCCCGCATCTGGTAAGACGTTCACCTACAGCGTGCCTTTAGCGCGCCCCTGTGTCCACCACTCCGGAGCGTGAGGCGGCGTACATCTGCGCACCGAACGCCGCGCGTCCACCTCACTCGGGCAATTTGAGGTCGAGTCGATTCACGTTCTGCGAAATGTGTGGGGCAATTGGCCTCAGGCGGCCTTCGTACCCGCCAGCTCGGCCAGCGACTCGGGCAGGGCGTCGGCCAACTCCCACAGGTCGGGCACGGCGCGGCGACAGGCGACGAGGCCGATGTCCAGCTGGTCACCGCAGCCGATGGCCGTGACGTTCAGCGCCATGCCGCTGAAGATCGGCCCGATCGGATAGATCGCGTCCAGCCGCGCACCTCCGAGGTACAGGTCGCCCCGCGGCCCCGGAATGCTCGACACGACGAGGTTGCAGACGGGCGTCATGCGGGTGGCGAGATCGAGATCGAGGTACGCATCCGCCACCAGGCTGAACACGAACGGCGGCGGCACGTCGACCCAGGCAGCCAGGCTCTCGCCGAGGGTGGCCCCCTTCTCCTTCTTGCGAACCGTCGTGGCAGAGCGGATCGTCTCCAGCCGCTCGACGGGATCATCGAGGTCCGTGGCGAGACTCACCGACACCGCGGTGACGGCATTGGCGCGCTCGTCGTCTTCCTCGCGCAAGGCGATCGGAACGCTGGCGACCAGCGGGTGCTCGGGGAGCTCGTTACGAGCGAGCGCGTATCTGCGGACCGCACCGCCCACGGCGGCGAGCAACGCGTCGTTGATGGTCGCCCCGTGCGCGTGTCCCACCGAGCGCAGCTCATCGAGAGACAGCGAGCAGAAGGCGATCTCCCGAAACGGGGACAGCGATGCGTTCAGCCAGGTACGCTCCACCTCCAGCTCGGGACGCTCGTCGTCGTGGCTCTTCTTGTTGCCGCGGCGCAGCCCCGACGCCAGGTACTTCACGGTGTCGACACCCGCACGCGCAGCACGCAGCGGCTGCCCGGCGAGCCACGGCACCGCCTCGGCGACCAGCTCGATCGGCCCCGGCACCTCGTCTGCGACGAGCACCTTGTGGGGCACGGGAGGCAGCTCGGGGGTCGGCGTCACGAGATTCGAGAGCATCGCCATGCCGGCCATGCCGTCCATCATGGCGTGGCTGAGCTTCGCCAGAAGCGCGATGCGACCGCCTTCGAGCCCCTCCGCGACCTGGACCTCCCAGAGAGGAAATCTCCGATCGAGGGGGCGCTCCATCATGGCGCGGGCCATCTCGGCGAGCTCGCGCATGCCACCCGGACTCGGTACCGCGACGCGACGCAGGTGATAGTCGAGCTCGATGTCCCCGACGTCGCTCCAGAAGGGGCGCGCGAGACCACCCGGCACCTCGACCAGGCGCCGCCGGAACGGCTTGATCGCCGGCAGCTGATCGGCAAATGAGGTGCGCAGCTTCTCGAAGGAGTAGCCGCCGAGCACCGTCGACGGATCGAGGATGACCACGCCCATCATGTGCAGCGGGTTGCCGGGGCGTTCGGCGGTCAGGAACGCACTGTCCAGACCCGAAAGTCGCCTAAGGGACATTTCGCCTCACCTCTCGATTGCGCGCCTGCGCGAGCTCCATCGAGCCGCACGGCAGCGAACGCCTACGATACAATGCGCGAACCCGGTGCGAGCCGGATTCTTGCGAGGTCCATTCTGGAAGCCGCGATTCGCCCTCTCGACCCGCTCCTGCCCGCGCGGCTCCCGCGCGAGCGGTGGAGCGATCGGCTCTTCACCGGGATCGGCACCACCCTCGACGGCACCGTCATGCGCGCCATGCAGTTCGTGGTGGAGCGCGCGCTGATCCCGGACACGGAGCAGGTCGACGCGCTGCGCGAGAGCGCCCTCCCCCTGCTGACACCCGAGCTGCAGGAAGATCCGCGCCGCTTCTTCGGCTTCCTCGACGATCCGCCCCACACCGTGAAGCTGGCCCGCCGCCGGCGGGGCCGCCGCATCGAAGGCGGCACCGTGTACGACTGCCGGATCGAGAGCGACTACACGCCGCTGATCGTGGGCGCCAACGAGGCCGAGTCGACGCCGATCCACGTCGAGCTCTGGCAACACGAGACGCGCCCTTCGCGGGGCACGATGATCGCGCTCCACGGCTTCACGATGGGCCGCCCGCGCGTCGACGCGGTGGTGCTGATGGCGAACCAGTGGTACGAGCGGGGCCTCGACGTCGCGCTCTTCACCCTCCCCTATCATGGCGCCCGCACGCCCCCCGAGTCGCGCTTCTCGGGCGAGCACTTCGCGATGCCCGACGTCGGCCGGCTGTCGGAGGCGGTGCGCGAGGCGGTCTACGAGATCCGGCGCGTGATCCACTGGCGGCGGGAGGAGACCGGGGCGCCCGTCGGCGTGCTCGGGCTCTCGCTGGGCGGCTATCTGGCCGCGCTGATGGGGGGACTCGTCGAGGATCTCGACTTCGTGATCCCGATCGTGCCCCCGGTCTGCATCGGCGATCTCGCGTGGGGCTTCTTCAAGCACACGCAGCACTACCAGCAGGGCGGGGAGGCCACGATCTCGCACGACGAGCTGCGGCGCGCGTTCCGCGTCCACTCACCACTGGCGCACCCGCTCCGCGCACCTCGCGAAGGCGTGCTGATCGTCGCCGGTCGTGGCGACCGCGTCGTGCCGCCCGAGCACCCCGCTGCGCTCCACCAGCACTGGGATCGGCCAGAGATCCACTGGTTCAGCGGCAGCCACCTCGCGCCGTTCGGGCGCGGCGGCGTGGTGCGGACGATCTCGCGGCATCTTCGGTCGCTGCGGATCCTCTAGCCGAGCATCCTCGCGCTGCGACTCCTGTATGCTGGGGGACCCCGTACCCACACAGGAGACCCCCGTGCTCGCATACACGACCATTGGCACCAACGACATGGATCGCGCCGTCGCCTTCTATGACGCGCTCCTCGCCGAGATCGGCGTCAAGCAGCTCTTCGGGATGGATCGCATCAAGTTCTACGGCACGTCGACGGACGAGTCGATGCTCGCCCTGTGCATCCCGTACGACGAGAAGCCCCACGAGGTCGGCAACGGCCAGATGATCGCGATCCCCGGTGGCTCGAAGGAAGCCTGCGACCGGCTCTACGCCAAGGCGATCGAGCTCGGCGCGACCGACGAGGGAGAGCCGGGCGACCGCATCCCCAACGTCTTCTACGGCGCCTACGTCCGCGACCTCGACGGCAACAAGCTCTGCTTCATGGAAATGAAGTTCGGCTGAGGCCAGGCCGGCGCGCGCCGTGATCGACAAGTCGAGACTCCTCGGTGCGCTGCGCGCGCGGGTCGCCGCCGATCGAGAGGCGCTCGAGCGGCGCCAGCGCGATGCCCAGGCCGGCTCGACCCACGAGGAGAGCCGCGCCGAGCACGCGAAGGACACGCGCGCGACCGAGCAGAGCTATCTCGCGCGCGGCCTCGCCGACCGCGTCGAGGAGCTGGCGCGCACGGCCGCCGCGCTCGATGCGTTGCCCCTGAAGCGCTTCGCGCCCGACGATCCGATCGCGATCACGGCGCTCGTGGTGCTGGAATCGGAGGGCGACGAATCGGAATGCGAGAGGCAGATCTGGTGGCTGGTCGCAGGCGCCGGTGGCTTCGAGCTCGAGGAGAGCGGCGTGACCGTGCGCACGGCGACGCCCGTGTCGCCGGTCGGCCGGGCGCTCCTCGGGCTGCAGACCGGCGACGAGGGCATCTGGCGCACGCCACGTGGTGAGCGCCGATTCGAGGTGCTCGAGGTGCACTGAGCGGCGCGCGCCCATGTGGCAGCTCGCCCGATGACTGAAGGGGACAAGCGATGGCAGGACCGCTGACGATGACGAAGGCCGAGCGCGAGGCGTTCCTCGCCGACGTGCACGTGGGTGTCATCAGCATCGAGCGCGAGGATGGGCCGCCGCTCACCGTGCCCATCTGGTACGACTACTCGCCCGACAAGGGCGTGTGGGTGCTGACCGAGCCGGGCTCGCAGAAGGGCCAGGCGCTGGCGGGCGCCGGTCGATTCTCGCTCTGCGCCCAGGTCGAAGAGCCCCCCGGCTATCGCTACGTGAGCGTGGCTGGACCCGTCATCGAGGAGCGGGCCGCAGACCTCGAAGCGGACAGCCGACCGATGGCGCACCGCTACTTCGGCAAGGAGCTGGGCGACTGGTACGTCGAGAGCTCGCCCAGCGACTCGCACGTATACGTCATGCACCCCGAGCGCTGGTGGACCGTGGACTACCGGAAGATGCAGCCCGAGGGCTGACCCGCGACCTTCAGTCGATGATGCGCAGCGCCTGGCGCGGGCAGAGACGCACGGCCTCTCGCACCTGCTCTTCTAGCTGCGGCGGCACCTCTTCCTTCAGCAGGGTCAGCGTGTCGTCCTCTTCGACCCGGAAGACCTCGTTCGTCTGCGCCTCGCAGACGGCGTTGGCTTCGCACAGGTCGTAGTCGACGATGATCTTCATTTCGTGCTCCTTCGGTGCGCACGCTCCATCGACGCCCGTCATCGGTGCCTCTCTCGCGAGCAGATCGCGCACGGATGCCTGGTCGATCCGATGAACGCAGGTTCCGTACCAATGCGACACGTGAATCGGCCACGCGAGCCGCTCGCGGCCGAGGCGTCGAGGGACGATGCACGCCTCGAGCGAGGCGATTCGCCCCGTCGACTCGCGCGCCGACGGTGCGTTCATCCGTGATGGGAGTGCCGCGGCCGAGCTCCGGCGGAGGGCTTCCGCAGTTCGGAAGCCGGCGCTTCAGCCGGAGCGATCGAAGATCGAGCGGCCGATGCCGAGGCCGGACGACGGATCCTGCCCGAATGCCTGAAGCGTGTCCCACGCATCCTGCTCTGGAGCGACTCGGTAGCTCGACGGCCGCGGACCCGAGCGCGCCTCACACCACCACGAGTGCAGCAGCAGCGGCATGTTGAAGCCCGGCGCCGAGGCGCTCGCGATCGGGCCCGCCTCGATCGCACCCGCTTCGAAGACGTCGATCGCCTTGTCGCCGTCGCGGTGCACGAAGACCAGCACGTAGCCGTCCGCGTCGTGGCGGCAGCCTTCCCGCGGTACGAAGGTCGGCGGGTGGGGAAAGGCGCCGTCCGTGTAGGCGTAGAGCTCCACGAGCCGGGTCTCGACCAGGTCGAAGCGCGCCAGCGCTCCCGGGATCGGTCGCTTCGGAAAATCGCGCGGCGAAACGAACACGTTCTCGTGTTGCTCCGAGTAGATCTGCCACCAGCGCTCGCTCACGAGTTCCGGGTCGTGGCCGACGCCGCTGACCCAGAGGTTGCCGGGGTGCTCCTGCGAGGCCTTCGTGTAGCTGTTCTGAGTGAACAGC
>CAYYSY010000187.1:0-31752 GCA_964474355.1 uncultured Spirochaetaceae bacterium
GCATGCCAGTGCGGTGGAAAGACGTGCGAACACGGCGCCGCATGCCAGTGCGGCGGAAAGACGTGCGGACACGGCGCCGCATGCAAGCACGCTGGCGAGTCGTGCGAACACGGCGCCGCATGCCAGTGCGGCGGGGAGCACGGGGACACGTCCGAGCAGGAGTGAGCTGCGCGGCCCCGGCCGTGGAGACGCGCGCTACCTGCCCGACCAGGTCGGCTCGCGCTTTTCAGCAAACGCGCGAGGGCCTTCCTTGGCGTCCTCGCTCGTGAAGACCTTGCCCTGCAGCGGGCCCTGCATCTTCCACGCCCCGTCCTCGGTGAGGCCCACCGTGTCGCGAATGATCTGCTTGCTCGCGGCCACCGCGAGCGGCGCGTTCTTCGCGATGCGCTCGGCGAGCTCGATCGCGACGTTCGCCGCCTCGCCCTTCTCCGCGAGCCGCGCGACGAGGCCGATCTCGTGTGCTTCCTCCGCCATGATCGGATCGGAGGTCAGCGCCATCTCCATCGCCTTGCCATAGCCGACGCGGGCAGGCAGCCGGAAGAGACCGCCACCGGCAGCGAAGAGCCCCTTGTTCACCTCCGGAATGCCGAGCTTCACGCCCTTCGCGGCGACGATGAGGTCGCACGTCAACGCGATCTCGAGCCCACCGGCGAGCGCGAACCCCTCGACCGCAGCGATGAGCGGCTTCTGCGCCCCAGCGCGCAGGAACTTGCCGAACGAAGCCGGCGGCCCCTCCTTCGCGAACGCCTTGAGATCCATGCCCGCGCTGAACCCGCCACCCGCGCCGGTCAGCACGCCGGCGGTGAGCCCATCGTTCGAGTCGAGCTCCTCGATCGCCGCGACGAGCGCCTCGCCGAGTGCGTTGTTCACCGAGTTCTTCGCCTCGGGCCGGTTCAACGTGATGACGCGAACCCGCCCCCGATCCTCGATCAAGACCTCATCAGCCATCGTTCGACTCCTCCTCCATTCGCGAATACGCTGTCCCGAAGGCGGCATGCGAAGCATGTCCGCCGCCAAGGCGTTCAGCTGCATGCGAAGCATGTCAGCTGCAACGGCTTGGTCAGCATGTCTGCTGCAACGCAGCTGGCAGCTACTTTGGCGGCATCCGGATGCCGCCGTCGACCCGGATCACCTCGCCGTTCATGTAGTCGTTGGTGATGCACTCGGCGACCATCGAAGCGAGCTCGCTCGCATCGCCGAGCCGCTTCGGGAAGAGCACGTTGCGGCCGAGGTTCGCCTTGAAGGCGTCACTGCCCTCGCCCTTGCCATAGATCGGGGTGTCGATGAGGCCGGGTGCGATGCAGTTCAGGCGAATGCCGAGCGCAGAGAGATCGCGCGCCACCGGGAGCGTCATCCCCACCACGCCGCCCTTCGACGACGAGTACGCCGCCTGGCCGATCTGACCGTCGAAGGCCGCCACGCTGGCGATGTTCACGATGGCACCGCGCTGCCCGTCGGCGTCGACGGTCTCCTGCTTCGACATCGCAGCGGCCGAGAGGCGCGTCATGTCGAACGTGCCGATGAGATTCACCTTGATCACGAACTCGTACTGATCGAGGGGGAACGGGTTGCCTTCGCGGTTGACCGTGCGGTTCGCGTTGCCGATGCCGGCCGCGTTCACCACCGCGCGCAGCGGGCCGAGCTCGAGGGCGGCGTCGACCGCAGCCTGGTTCTGATCGGTCTGCGTGACGTCGCACTTCACGAACGTGCCGCCGAGCTCGTCGGCGATCGCCTTGCCCTTCTCTTCGTTCAGGTCCGCGATGACCGGCTTCGCGCCGAGCACCGAGAGGCGTCGCGCGCTGGCTTCGCCGATGCCCGATGCGCCGCCGGTGACGACGGCCGATGCGCCTTCGAGTTCCATGTGGGGTGTTCCTCGTTTCGGGTGTGTGGTTGTCCAGAAAAGGATTCAGAGCATAGTCGCTTCGGGCGCGCGTGGACCGTTGGGGCTCAGCCCGGCTCGAGCACGCGATCGCGAAGTCTCGCGAGGGCCTCGTCGTCGACCCCCGCCTCACGCACGTAGCCCTCGAACCCGCCCCAGCGGTCGCCGACGCGCTCGATCAGCTCGACCATCGTCTCGGGGTTCGCGTGCTGCGTGTCGGGCGGCAGCGCGTCGAGCATTTCCTTGTAGCCCTCCATCGCATTCAGCCGTTCGAGGATCGCGTCGAGGTTCTGCTGCGTGAGCGCGTAGTCGGCGACGATGAGCTCGTCCGCCACCCCGAGCAGCCCGAGCAACACGGCCGAGACGACGCCCGTGCGGTCCTTGCCCGCCGCGCAGTGATAGACGGCGGCGCCCTCTGCATCGGCGACGACGCCGACGATGCGCGCGACCGGCGCCTGCGCGATCTCGAGCAGCCCGAAGTAGCGCTGGGCGAGGCTCATGTCCGCGGCCGCGCTGCGCCCTTCGCTCGGCGCACCGTCGAAGAGCGGCGCGTGATGGAAGGCCGCCGGCGTCGCCTCGAGCCGCCCGCGCCCCTCGCTCTCGAGCTCCGCGGTCGAGCGCAGATCGATCACGTCGGACAGCCCGACCGGCTCGCCCATCAGCACGCCGATGTCGATCGGCGTCAGCGCGTGCAGCGCGTCGCTGCGGAAGAGGCACCGCCACGCGATCCGCCGCCCGTCCGCGGTGGGGTAGCCCCCCAGATCGCGAAAATTGAGGCAGCCCTCCAGAGCCAGAACCCGCTCCAATTTCGTTCTCCTCACATCCCCGGTACAGCGGCGGTACGGGCCCGACCCGCAGCACCCGGCTCGGTCCGATCCCAACCGTCCATGCCACTCGACGCAGCGGGGCGCGCCCCCAGCATCCGGGCTAGCCTCGCCGAATCGAGGAGCCCCCCGTTGGCGCAACCCACCGACACACCTGAGCGATTCGAGGTTTCCGAGCCCTCGACCGCCCTGCCGGTCCCGGCGCTGTCGCGCTACGCGCGGCCCGCGTCGAGCGCCGCGCGCGAGCCGGTCCCCGACGATGCCACGACCGAGCGCGCCGAGCCGCCGCCCGCCGAGGCTTCGGCTTCGGCATCGCGTGCGCCCGTCGGTGAGGCCGCCGCGGCGACCCGCCCTCTCGACCCGATCGTCCAGCCAGCGAGCGCGGAGTGGGCCACGGATCCGTCGCCCCCGCAACCCGTGCGGGATGCCCGTACAGGCGACCCCGTAGCCGGCCCGTCCGCCACCGCAGCGACCCACGCACCCGCGATCCGCGAGGAGCGCCCGCGCGTCCACGAGGACGACAAGCGCCGCCGCCCGTTCTGGAAGCGCCTCTCCATGGGCCGCCCGCACGCCGAGCCGCAGGCACCGCAGAGCGCCCCGATCCCGAAGGACCTGCTGAAGCCCGCGATCGAGCGCATCGATCACCTGACGCGCAGATTCGAGCGCGAGCAGAAGGCGCTCCACGAGCGCCTCGACGAGTTCGAGCACAACCTCACGAGGCTGTGGGAGCTCGAAGAGCAGATGGGGATGGAGGAGGTACGAGCCCAGCTCGCGGTGATGCGCGCGAACCAGGAGGAGATCGCCGACGCCCTCTACGCGCTGACCAAGCGAGTCGCGGTCGGCGCGACGGCCGTCGTCGCCAGCTTCGCCGCCGTCCTGATCTGGCTGATCCTCTAGTTGAGCAAGAGCGAGTCGGATCGGTCGAACGACCGATCCGACGATGCGACCTCCGAAGAAGCACCCAGCCCAGCGCCCCGGTCGAGCAGCCAACCCGGCGAACCGACTTGGTCCCGGACGGCGTTCAGCAGCCGGCGGGTCACCGGCAAGTGGCCCGTGCAGGCGCGAACGGCGCCCACCCCGCACCCCCCACCCACGCCGAAGCCCAGCCGGTCTGTCTGCAACGCCTGGCGCAAGCCCCCGCGCGAAGGATGGTCTTGACCCCAGTGCGGAGACTACCCAGCGGGGAATCGAGAGGATTCCCGCCGACAAAGGCTTGACCATGCGCCTCAACTCCTATAACTGTTCATCCGCATAAACGGATGAATGCTGCGTCACCTGACCGGCCGCTGCTGCCACACACCTCACTCCGCCACGCATCCCCCCACCCGAATTCACACGCCCGGTCCACCCAGGCGTCCCCAAGGAGAACCCAGTGTTCGAGCTTGCAAAAGAGCCCTACAAGGTCGCTGACATCAACGAAGCCGATTTCGGACGCCGAGAGATCGACCTCGCCGAGCACGAGATGCCCGGCCTCATGGCCCTGCGCGAGCGCTACGGCGACAGCAAGCCGCTCGCGGGACAGAAGGTCATGGGCAGCCTGCACATGACCGTGCAGACCGCCGTGCTGATCGAGACGCTGACCGACCTCGGCGCCGATGTGCGCTGGGTGTCCTGCAACATCTTCTCGACCCAGGACCACGCGGCAGCCGCCGTCGCCGTCGGCCCGAACGGCTCCGTCGCCGAGCCCAAGGGCATCGCCGTCTACGCCTGGAAGGGCGAGACCCTCGAGGAGTACTGGGACTGCACCGCGGCCGCGCTCGTCTGGCCCGATGGCTCGGGCCCCGACCTGATCGTCGACGACGGTGGCGACGCGACGATGCTCGTGCACAAGGGCCGCGAGTTCGAGATCGCGGGCAAGGTGCCGGCGCACAACCCCGAGACCGACAGCGAAGAAGAAGGCGTCTTCCTCGAGCTGCTCCGCAAGAGCGTCGCCCAGAGCCGCGACTACTGGACGAAGATCGCCGAGGGCATCAAGGGCGTCAGCGAAGAGACGACGACGGGCGTGCACCGCCTCTACCAGATGGCGCAGCGCGGCGACCTGCTCTTCCCCGCGATCAACGTCAACGACTCGGTCACCAAGAGCAAGTTCGACAACGTGTACGGCTGCCGGCACTCGCTGCCCGATGGCCTGATGCGCGCCAGCGACGTGATGCTCGGCGGCAAGGTCGCCGTGGTGTGCGGCTACGGCGAGGTCGGCAAGGGCTCGGCGCAGTCGCTGCGCGGCCAGGGCTGCCGGGTGATCGTCACCGAGATCGACCCGATCTGCGCGCTGCAGGCGGCGATGGAAGGCTACGAGGTCAACACGATGGAGGACGTCGTCGAGACGGCCGACATCTTCGTCACGACCACGGGCAACTACGACATCATCACCGCCGACCACATGGCGCGGATGAAGGACAAGGCCATCGTCGGCAACATCGGCCACTTCGACAACGAGATCGACATGGCCGGCCTCAAGAAGATCGACGGCATCCAGCATCGCAACATCAAGCCCCAGTACGACGAGTGGATCTTCCCCGACGGCCACAGCGTGCTCGTGCTCGCCGAAGGCCGCCTGCTGAACCTCGGCTGCGCGACCGGGCACCCCTCGTTCGTGATGAGCGCGTCGTTCACCAACCAGGTGCTCGCGCAGCTCGATCTCCACCAGAACGGCTCGAAGTACGAGAACCAGGTCTACATGCTGTCCAAGAAGCTCGACGAGGAGGTGGCGCGGCTGCACCTCGACAAGCTCGGCGTGAAGCTGACGACGCTCACGCCCGACCAGGCCGACTACATCGGCGTGCCGGTCGAGGGCCCGTACAAGCCGGAGCACTATCGCTACTAGGCGGTGCAAGCAGCCAGTAGCAGCGTCCGAATCCTTGGGACGTCGCGCGCCGGGTGGCCTTCGGGCTGCCCGGCGCTTTGCGTTTCGGGACGGCGATCGCCGTCAGGCGTCGGGGTCGGACTCAGTCGGGGGCGCATCGAGTGCACGCAGCGCTTCGAGGGTGCGAAGCACCGCCGCGTCCTGCTCGCGATCGATCTCGAGCAGCGCTGCGAACCGGTTCTTGACCGTCGCGTTGTACTGCACCGCGCTCCGGAGCAGATCGCGGTCGAAGTACACGTCGGCGGCGTTCGCCTTCAGCGTCCGCATGTCGACGATCATGGCCTCGAGATCGTCCTCGTGCAGCACCGAGATCGACGACTCGCGTAGCCGAGCAGCGACCTCGTGCGCCCGCTTCGAGTCGGGAGGCACCGAAGCATCCTGGAGTCCGAGCACTGCGCGCTCGACGCCCGCGCTGACGGTGGCCGGATCGGTGACGACGGTGACCTGCCCGTCGACTTCGTCGGTGGAGAGGAGGGTGATCAGATAGTCGACGAGGTGGAGGGGATCCTGGCCGGGACTCATCTGCTCGAGCCAGAAGTCGAGGAGCGCGACCGCGTCGCCTCGATGAGTGGAGACGACCTCGGGCAACGTCGCGCGAAACTGGGCCAGCGGTGTGTGGCGCAGTGTCGTCGCGAGGCGAGCTGCGAGCGCTTCGAGGTCGGAGTCGACGATGCGGAGCCCCTCGACGTCGACGGCGGGCTCGAGGTCTTCGAGACGGCGCGAGAGTGCGCCGTCCAGAAGTCGCTGCATCCGCACGAGGACGGTCTGCCGCCGGCTGGCACTCGAGAGCGGAAGGCGGCGGCGCACCGACGGGCTGAGGGCCCGCTCGACCGAGCGAAGGACGGAGTATCGGTTGATGCGACCGACGATGTCCTTTTCACTCGGAAGGGTGGGCTCGGGCATTCGGGTTGCGATCCTCGCGGTGACTCAATGAGACCGAAGTGGCAGACAACATTGGAACATCGACCGGTCGAAAGAGGCGCTTGAGCGGCGACCTGCCGGTTGCCGCGCGGCGTTCGATCCAGGCTCTCGGTCATGCAGGCGGGCGGCAGGAGCGCTGCAGTGAAGCGGTCGAGGTGCCGCATCCGCCCGCCCGGCGTGTCATCATCCAGGTATGGAAGCTCGCCCCCATCGGCTGAATCACGACTTCGAGTGGCAGGCGCCAGCCGGCCCCTACCGGCGCATTTCGCACGAGCAGGCACGCAGCTGGAGCGAGCACGGCTTCTTCGTGCTCGAAGACGCATTCAGCGAAGACGAGGTCGACGCCGTGACGGCCGAGATCGACCCGTGGGAGGCGAAGGTCGAGGCGTTCCTGCAGACCCAGAAGGACGGACGCCTGTTCATCGCGCGCGCGGGCGAGATCACCTTCAGCACGCATCTCGTCGTGAAGTCGAAGCCGTTACGCGAGTTCGTGTCGGGGCCGGTCTTTCGCGATCTCGGCCACGACCTCATCGGCCCCGACGTGCGGCTCTACTGGGACCAGGCGGTGTACAAGAAGCCGGGCACGCGCGAGCTCTTCCCGTGGCATCAGGACAATGGCTACACCTACGTCGAGCCGCAGCAGTACGTGACCTGCTGGGTCGCACTCACCGATGCCGACGAGCGAAACGGCTGTCCCCACGTGCTGCCCGGCCTCCATCGTCGGGGCACGCTCGCGCACGAGCTCGGCCCGCTCGGCTTCGTCTGCGTCGACGACGACGCCTACGAGAGCGTCGCGGCCCCCGTGAAGAAGGGCGGCATCGTCGTCTTCTCGTCGCTCACGCCCCATGCGACCGGGCCGAACGAGACCGACGCGATTCGCAAGGCCTACATCGTGCAGCTCGCGCCCGACGGCGCCCACGTACGCATGGCCGAAGACCTGGACGCTCCGCCCACGCCCTGCGATGCGCCCGAGCGACAGTTCCAGATCCTCGTCGCCGGCGAGACACCTCGACCCGCTGGCGCGTAAGGAGGCGCTGCGTCTGCGTGGCAGGCCATGCATCGCGCACGGGCCCCGCGTTTGCGTCACGGGCCGACGGGCGCGAGCATCGCAGTCGCTTCCCGAACGTCCGAGCCCACCGCCACCACGCGCGCCCACACGGATCCACGATGACCGAGCCCGACGAAGTCCCCGAGCGCGACGACGACGAGAGCGAGAGCGCCATCGAGAAGTACTTCCGCCCCGTCGTCGAGGACGAGGGGCTGCGCCCGGTCGTGTTGTCGGTGCTCATCGGCCTGTCGACGGTGATCGGCTGGGGCCTGCTGCTCGCCGTGCGTGACCGACGCCCCACCGCCATCATCGCCATATTGCTGCTGGCGATGATGAGCACCGAGTGGATCGTGCGCGCCCGACGCAACAACGGTCGCCTCGGCGCGGCCGGCTGGTCGGTGATCGTGATCTGGATCGCGAGCGCGCTCTTCGCGATCGGGGGTGAGTACACGGGCTATCTGTGAGCGACGGGCCGCCGGCGCTCAGCCGACGAATCCGAGCTCGCCCCGCTCCCCGTCCCACTGCACGGCGCGATCCTCGCGATGCACGTTCGCCCAGTCGAACCCGGCGACGAGCTCGGCCGGCGTCACGGGCTCGGACGAGTCGCCGATCCCCACACCCCAGGCCAGCAGGCCGACGAGCGCAGGCCCGTCCATGTGCGCGCGTACCGCGTCGAAGCCCACCGAGCCGTGCAGCTTGGCGAGCTTGCCTCCGTGGGTCTCGAGCAGCAGCAGGTGGTGACGATACGTCGGCCACGCGAGGCCGAGCAACGCCGCGATCGCGCACTGGGTGGACGTGCTCGGTGCGAGGTCGCGACCACGCACCACGCGCGTGACACCGAGCGCTGCATCGTCGACGACGCCCGCGAGCTGATACGCCACGGCGCCGTCGCGCCGCCGCACGACCGGATCGCCGTGGGTCACGCCCGGATCCGATGCGAGGTCGAGCCCGCCCTCGTCGACCGGCTCGACGCGGCCGGCGGGCAGGTGCACGCGCAGCGGCTCGTCGGTGGCGCGCCATCCGCCCTCTTCGACGGCCGGCAGCGTGCGGCCGCGACACGTGCCCGGGTAGACGAAGCTGCCGTCGGGGGCGCGCTCCGCCGTGGCGCGCAGCTCACGCCGCGTGCACCGACAGGGATAGATACGGCCGGCCTCCGCGAGCTGGTCGAGGGCCGCAGCGTGAATGTCGGCCGACTCGCTCTGACGGCGCAGACCGTCGAACTCGAGCCCCATCCACTCGAAGGCGTCGAGCAGACTCGTCGCGTACTCCGGTCGGCAGCGATCGGGGTCGAGATCCTCGAGCCGCAGGTGGATCGCGTCACCGCGGCTCCGCGCATCGAGCCACGCGAGCAGCGCGGCGAGCATGGTGCCCGGATGAGCTGGCCCCGTGATCGAGGGAGCGAAGCGCCCGACACCGGGAGCGGGGGGGCGGGCGGCGTCGCGGGCGGAGCTCATCGAGGCGGATCTCCCGAAGATCGAGGGGAAACCCCCCTGACTAGCGCGCGATCCGGCCGCGACCGCGCACGCCTGCGCGGATGGATGGCCGTGTCGCGCGTTCCCGTATCAAGCCCGACGGCAATCTACCGATGAGAACGGACATGCTCGATCACGAACTTACCGCCGACCGCGGAATCATCGCCAGCTACGTCGACCCCCAAGCCTTCAGTCGCCTGACCCGCGCCGCGTTGCGCGGCCTCGGCTACGAGGTGGTGCAGGCCGTCTTCGTCGGGCGCTTCGACGACGCCGAGTGGAAGCCCAGCCTGCGGCTCGTCTCCGAGACCCACCTCGACCGGCTCCCATCGCGCGAGGACGATCCCGACACGCCGATCATCGTCGTCGCGGGGCGAGAGCCTCGCCCCAAGAACGACCCGCGCGTCGTGGGCCAGCTGCTCCGCCCGATCCGCCTCTCGTTGCTGTATCCGATGATCCAGGAGGCGCTCGAGCCGACGCCGCGAGGCGCACCGAGAGTCATGACCGAGCTCGTCGCGCGGATCGCGCATGCCGGCGAACGCTTCGTGGCCCAGCTCGACACGCTGTCGATCCACGGCTGCCACGTGCGGGATGCCGAGCGGGTCTCGCCCGGCACGAAGCTGAACATCGAGTTCGCCCTGCCCGGCGCCGAACCCGTGCTGGCGCGCGCGGCCTGCGTCACGCGTAACGGCGAGGGCGCGGGGCTGATCTTCGACTCGACGCCCGATTCCGTCCGTGATTCCATCGACGCGTTCGTGACCCAGCGGCTCGCAGCGATGCCCGCGCTCGCCTGATCCGGCGGCGGCGGGGGGGGTACCTTCCTTCGCCCGAGCCCAGCACGCCCGGCCCGGCCAGGCGCGGATGGGACGCCGCTCCATGCAGATGATCCCGGCCGCGCTCCACCGCGCCGTGCTCCGCATCGCGCATCCCCTTGCCCGCGCCGTCTGGCGCGTGACGCGGCCGAGCGTCTCGGGCGCGTACGTCCTGATCACTCGCGATCGCGACACACCCGACGAGGCCTGGCTCCTGGTCGCCAACACCTACAAGTCGGGGCTGACCCTGCCCGGCGGCGGCATCGCCCGTGGCGAGTCGCCGCGCGCGGCGGCGCGGCGCGAGACCATCGAAGAGGTCGGCCTCGACTTCGACGAGTCGCGCTTCACCCCTCGCGACGACTTCGAGATCGAGTACCTGCACCGCCTCGACCACGTGCACTTCTTCGAGGTCGCGCTCGAGGCGGACGAGGCCGTGTCGCCGCGAGCCGATGGCCGCGAGATCGCCTGGGCGGAGTTTCGCCGGCGCGACGACGTGCTCGTCGGCGAGCTCACCCCGCCCGTGCGTCGCTACCTCGACCGGTTGGCGGGCCGCGGCTGAGCGACGTCAGGCCGATGCTTCAGAGCGCCGATCGCAGACCACGCGCCCGCGCGCCACGACGAAGACCGGCTCGAGCAGGGCCGTCGGATCGACCGTCGGGTCTCGGCGCAGCGCAACGAGATCAGCGGCCAGCCCCGGTGCCACCCGGCCGGTCTCGCTGCCGAGCCCGAGCGCGGCGGCCGAGCCGCTCGTCGCCGTGCGCAGCAGCTCGACCGGCGTGAGCGCCGCGTAGCGCTGGAAGGCGAGCAGACCCTCCGCCAGGCGATGGTGCGCGACGCCGGGGATGCCCGCGTCCGTCGACGCGACGAGCGGCACACACGACTCGCGCAGCGCGTGCATCGCACGCGACATGCGCGTGAAGAAGTCGCTCGCCCGGCCGTGCGCGTCGGTGAGCCGATGCCCCCAGCCCAGGTTCATCGTGGGCGAGACGGCGGCGCCCGCGCGCGCGATATCGCCCACGACGTCCGCGTCGAAGTCGCTGCCGAAGCCCTGCTCGCCTGCGAACGAGCAGTGCTCGATCGTCGTCACGCCGCCGCGGGCCGCGTTGCGGATGCCGACGGTGCCGTGGCAGTGCGCCGCGACGCCGAGCCCGGCGTCCGCCGCCTGCGCACACACCGCGGCGATCTCGCTCTCGGCGAACTGTGCGTCGCGCACGCTCGAGCCCTTCGTGAAGACACCGCCGGTCGCCATGACCTTGATCCAGTCGACCCCCCGGTCGATCTGCCGCGCGACGACCGTGCGCTGCTCCTCGGTGCTCGTCGCGCCACCGCCCCAGAAGTGGCAATGACCGTCGGGTCGCGTCAGCGGCTGTCCGGCGCAGACGATGCGCGGACCGACGACGCGCCCCGCGTCGACCCCGTCGCGCAGCTCGAGCTCCATGAAGTCGCCGCCGCCGAGATCGCGCGCCGTCGTGATCCCCGCCTCCACCATCGCACGTGCACGCGCCAGCATGCGGAGGCGTCGATCGGCCTCGGGCACGGCGAGCTGCTCGTCGGGCGTCTTCAGCGTCGGGTCGAGACCGAGGTGGACGTGCGCGTCGATGAGCCCCGGCATCAGGAAGAGCCCGGTGAGGTCGACCTCGCCGGCCGAGTCGGCCGCGGGAGCCTGCGCGTCGGTCTCGACCGCGGCGATCCGGCCCGCCTCGACACTCACCCGCCGAGGCTCGGGGCTCGCCCGGTCGGCGAAGCCGTCCCAGAGCCGGGCGCCGCGGAGGGCCCGCACCACGGACTCGCTCCCTTCGAGGCCGGACTGCGATTGGACGTGGGGCATCGGCCCCATTCTGCCGCACTCGAGCGTCATCGCGAAACCCATCTCGTTTGCGTTTCGGACGATCTAGTGCATTCTCACGGGCTAGGAGCCCACTACGGCCGAGTCCGGATCCGAGGCCCTGGAGCTTGTCGGGGCGGTCGCTGGATGGATGTGAAGCCGAGCTCGGACGTGGGCGTCCCGAAGCCGGTGTGGTTCGGGGCGGGCACACGCGTCGTGAGGCGCACGAACGCGTCGTGCATTCCGGCGGCTCGCAGCGTCGGGCCGGCAAAGGCGTCACAGGGCGGGTCCGAGGACCCGGCCACACAACGAGGAACACAGGGGGGATTGACCGAATGAGCGATTCAGAAGTGCTCGTGGTCGCGTCGAAGATCAAGACGTACATCAAGGATCAGGGCGACATGAAGACGTCGGCCTCGGTGCTCGGCGCGCTGTCCGACCGGATCCGCACGATGTGCAACGAGGCCATCGAGAGCGCCCGCAGCGACGGTCGCAAGACGGTGCTCGATCGCGACGTGCCGTGAGGCAGCGCCGATGCCCTCACACGCTTGCCGGCCACGGCGGGCGCGAGAGCGGCAGCGGAGGCCGGACCGGACTCGTCGACTCGGGCAAGGCGAAGCGCTGACGAGGCGACACGCTCGCCAGACGCCAGCCGAATAGCCGAGCCAGACCAGGGCGAGACTGCAAGGCAGCGAGTGAGCGGAACGGAGCATCGACGCGACAGCGAGTCTGTCCGCGGGGTGCACGTTCGCTCCGACGACGACAGCCTCGGTTCGACCGATCGAGAGCGCGCCCCCGGGCTTCCCGTGGGGCGCGCTTTGCGTTGGAGCCCACGGCGAGGACAGGGTCTTGCGAGGTCGAGATCGTGTGGGGGCGACGCGAAGGACATTGAGGTCCCCAGCACTCGAGCCGCGAGGAGCCCTGATGGGCCGACGGCGTTCGCCGAGGCGAGCGGGCACGCCAGCGCAGAGCAGGTGATCTCGCTGGGCATCTACTCTCAGCGCGACGACCGCACCGAGGAGACCTGGGAGAACCGGGTCGGCCGCATCCTCTCGACGCTCTGGGGCGCGTTCTTCAACGTGGGCGAGGCGCGCTGTCAGCAGATCGACGGCGAGGCACTCGAGATCGAGATCACGGGCGTGCGCCCCATGCCCGACCTGCTGCTCCGCCGCTCGCAGGGCTTCATCGAGTGCCTGGCGCGCCGGTCGGCGGGGAGCAACCGCGTGGTCGTGCGCACGGAGCGCTCCGCGGACGGCGACACGGCGGCCTTCCGCGGCCAGCGCACCTGACGGGCACGGGCCCCACGGGCGCCGCTCGTCGCTTCAGCGCTCGTCCGACAGACGGATCACGACCTCGTTCGTCGCCCGCGTCGGATCGAAGGCGATCGCGAGCAGCTCGTTCGCCACGTAGCGCCCCGAGTTGAACGCGCCCTCGCGTTTGCGCTGCCGGAAGCGCTCTACCCGCGGAAAGTTCGCCGCCGTGCTCTCGCGGATCAGCGTCTGCATGTCGGTGTCGACGACCCCGGGCGCCACCGCGTGCGCCCGCAGCCCCGAGCCCCGCTCCTCCATCGCGACGACCTGCGTCAGCATCTCGACCCCCGCCTTGCCCGCGCAATAGGGCCCCCAGCCCTCGTAGGGGTTCTGAGCGGCACCCGACGACATGTTGACGAGCACGCCGCCACCGGCGCGCGAGCGCACGTGCTGGACGAAGAGGCGGGTGCCGATGAAGACTCCCGTCAGATTGACGTCGACATGCGCGCGGAACGCCTCCGCGTCGACGTCGCGCAGGGGCGCGATGGGCGCGAGCACGCCGGCGTTGTTCACCCAGAGATCGATCGCGCCGAAGCGTCCGGCCACCTCGGCGACGAAGGCCTCGAACGCGGCCTCGTCGGTGACGTCGACCTGGCGCGCGACGACCTGCTCGCCCTCGTCGAGCACCGGCGCGCCGCGCGCACAGAGGCCGAGATTCAGCCCGCGCGCTGCGAACTGCCGCGCGAGGTCGGCGCCGATGCCGCGACTCGCGCCGGTCACAACCGCGACCTTCCCGGTCAGATCCGCCTCAGACATCGTCGGCCTCGACGCGACTCGAGAGCGCCGTCATGTCGTGTCCCGACGGCACCTGGAACGCACGCAGACCGAACTCCGGCAGGATCGCGAGGATGTGATCGAAGATGTCGCTCTGGATGCCCTCGTAGCGCACCCAGTCCTGGTCGTTGCTGAAGCAGTAGAGCTCGATCGGCAGGCCCTCGGGCCCCGGCTGCAGCTGCCGCACCAGCAGCGTGAACCCGTGGTCGTGGATCTTCGGGTGGTTCTTCAGGTAGTAGAACACGTAGGCACGGAAGGTCCCGACGTTCGTCAGGAGCCGCAGATCGGCCAGCGGCGCGCCGTTGCCCTCGAGCTCGGCGTTGTGATCCTCGATCTCCTGCTTCTTGTCACGGATATAGTCGCGAAGCTGCGACCACGACTCGAAGCGGTCGATCTCCTCGGCCGTCAGGAAGCGGATCGACGACACGTCGATCTGCACAGAGCGCTTGATGCGCCGCCCCCCCGAGCGCGCCATGCCCCGCCAGTTCTTGAACCCATCCTCGATGAACCGGTGGGTCGGGACCGTCGTGATCGTCTTGTCCCAGTTCTGGATCTTGACCGTGTGCAGCGCGATGTCGATCACGTCGCCGTCGGCGCCGCATTGCGGCATCTCGACCCAGTCGCCGACGTGGAGCAGATCGTTGGTGGCGATCTGCACGCTGGCGACGAGCGACAGGATCGTGTCCTTGAAGATGAGGAGCAGGATCGCCGTCATGGCGCCGATGCCGGAGATGAAGACCAGCGGCGACTTGTTCAGCAGGATCGAGACCACGGAGATCGCGGCCATCGCATAGAGGAAGAGCTTCGCGAGCTGGATGTAGCCCTTGATCGGGCGGTGCCGGTATTCGGGGTTCCGCGAGTAGATGTCGTTGGTGACGGTGAGCAGCGAGGCCGCGGTCGTGATCACGACCAGGACCATGAACGCGAGCACGACGCGCTCGACCAGCTGGACGAGGTCCTCGGGGAGGCCCTCGATCGTCTGGAGCCCGTAGTGGACGACCCATGCGGGGGCGATGTGTGCCAGGCGCAGGAAGATCTTCTGCTCGACCAGTGCGTCGTCCACGGTCGTCGTGGTGACCCGTGTCAGACGGCGCACGGCGCGCACGAGCCACAGCCGGGTCACGAGATAGACGACGGTGGCAGCAACGAAGAGCAGCGAGATCGGCCCGATCTGGGCGGTCACGGGGCTCGCCATCTCGACGAGCCAGGGCCAGATGTCCTGCATGCGTACGGCCTCCGTGTACGGATTCGAAGCGCGGGAGCGGGAGCATAGGAGATCCAGGAGCGCCTCCGGGGGCGGGACGCCGTCCCGCCGGACCCGGATCCGGCGCGCTGCTGCCCGGCGCTGTCACCAACGCAGCGCGTCGGGCCCCCGCGCCGCGGGGCCCTCGCTAACCTCGTCCGGATGGAGCTCGACCACATCCACATCAAAGGGGCCCGGGAGCACAACCTCGCCGACGTCGAGGTGAAGATCCCGAAGAAGAAGCTCGTCGTGCTCTGCGGCGTGTCCGGCTCGGGCAAGTCGAGCCTCGCGTTCGACACGCTCTACGCCGAGGGGCAACGCCGCTACGTCGAGAGCCTCTCGGCCTACGCGCGCCAGTTCCTCGGCCAGATGGAGAAGCCCCGCTACGACACGATTCGCGGGCTCTCGCCCACGATCTCGATCGAGCAGAAGACCGCGTCGAACAATCCACGCTCGACGGTCGGCACGATCACCGAGATCGCCGACTACCTGCGCGTGCTGTACGCGCGGGTCGGCATTCAGCACTGCCACCAGTGCGGCCGCCGTGTGCAGGCGCAGACCCCGCAGCAGATCGCGAAGACGCTGTCGGGTCATGCGGACGGCTCGCGCGTCGTGCTGCTCGCGCCCCTGCTCGTGAACCGCAAGGGCGAGCACCGCGAGCTGCTCGCCGATGCCCGCCGCTCGGGCCACGCGCGGCTTCGCATCGATGGCGACATCGTGACGATCGAGGACATCGAGGCGCTCGACAAGCGCAAGAAGCACACGGTCGAGGCGGTGATCGACCGCATCGTGCTCCGCAGCGGCATCGGCCGGCGGCTGACCGAGTCGGTCGAGACGGCGCTCCGGATCGGTCGGGGGAGTCTGCTCGCGAACGTCGACGGCGAGGATCAGACCTTCACCGAGGCCGCGGCCTGCACCCACTGCGAGATCTCGTTCCCGGAGCTCACGCCCCAGGCGTTCTCGTTCAACTCGCCCCAGGGCATGTGCCCCGACTGCAACGGCCTCGGCACGCGCTTCGAGTTCGACCCGGAGCTGATCGTCCCCGACCGCGCGCTCTCGATCGAGGGGGGCGCGGTGAAGCCGTGGGGCGAGAACACGAGCGAGAAGACCGGCTGGGGCGCCAGCATGCGCCGGCAGATCCTCGAGCAGCTGAAGATCGACCCGCACACGCCGTGGCAGAAGATCCCGAAGAAGAAGCGCGACATGCTGCTCTTCGGCTCGGGCGAGCGGAAGTTCAAGATCGGCTGGAAGAACCGCAGCGGCCGCGGCGAGTTCGACATGAGCTGGGAGGGCGTCATCCCCCGGCTCATGCGACGCTTCAAGGACACCAAGAGCGAGTCGATGAAGCGCTGGTACTCGCAATTCATCGCGAATACCCGCTGCCGCTCGTGCGAGGGCAGCCGCATGCGGCCCGAGAGCGCGGCGGTGCTCGTGGGCGGAAGCAGCCTCGTCGACGTCTCGGCCATGACGGTCGAAGATGCGCGCGCGTTCTTCGGCGGGCTCAAGCTGACGGGAGCCGCGCGCAAGATCGCGACCGAGGTGCTGAAGGAGATCCGCTCTCGCCTCGACTTCCTCGGTGCCGTCGGGCTCGGCTATCTCTCGCTCGACCGCGCCGGGCCCACGCTCTCAGGCGGCGAGAGCCAGCGAATCCGCCTCGCCAGCCAGGTCGGGTCGGAGCTCACCGGCGTCATCTACATCCTCGACGAGCCGTCCATCGGCCTGCATCAGCGCGACAACCGGCGCCTGCTCGAGACCCTCGAGCGCATGCGCGACATCGGCAACACCGTCGTCGTGGTCGAGCACGACGAAGAGACGATCCGCGCGGCCGATCACGTGATCGACTTCGGGCCGGGCGCGGGCATCCAGGGCGGACACATCGTCTTCCACGGCACGCCGAAGCAGCTCGAGCGGAGCAAGGCGAGCCTCACGGGCGCCTATCTCTCGGGGCGCCGCGAGATCGAGGTACCCGCCGAGCGGCGCACGTCGACCGGTGCCATCAAGGTGCACGGGGCGAGCGAGAACAACCTGAAGGACGTCGACATCGAGATCCCGCTCGGCGTGCTCACCGCGGTGACCGGCGTCTCCGGCGCCGGCAAGTCCACGCTGGTCAACGACATCGTGTATCCCGCCATCGCAAAGGAGCTGCACCCCGAGAGCACGAAGCGCATCGGGGCGCACAAGCGGCTCGCGGGCGTTGGTCAGCTCGACAAGGTCATCGACATCGACCAGAAGCCGATCGGCCGCACGCCGCGCAGCAACCCCGCCACGTACATCAAGGTCTTCGACGAGATCCGCAGCTTCTTCGCGCTGCTGCCCGACTCGCGGGTCGCGGGCTACAAGCCCGGCCGCTTCTCCTTCAACGTGAAGGGCGGACGCTGCGAGGCCTGCGAGGGCGACGGCGTGCGCAAGATCGAGATGCACTTCCTCGCCGACGTGTTCGTGAAGTGCGAGGAGTGCGAGGGCAAGCGCTTCAACGAGGCGACGCTCGCGATCCGATACAAGGGTCACTCGATCGCCGATGTGCTCGAGCTCACCGTGCGCGAGGCCCTCGTGCTCTTCGAGAGCCATCCGAAGATCGCGGGGCCCCTGCGACTCCTCGAGCGGGTGGGCCTCGACTACGTGCACCTCGGGCAGCCCTCGCCGACGCTCTCGGGCGGCGAGGCCCAGCGCATCAAGCTCGCCCGCGAGCTCGCGAAGCGGGCGACGGGCCGCACGCTCTACATTCTCGACGAGCCGACCACGGGGCTGCACTTCGAAGACGTGCGGAAGCTGCTCGCGGTGCTCGACGAGCTCGTCGACGCCGGCAACACCATCGTCGTGATCGAGCACAACCTCGACGTCATCAAGACGGCGGACTGGGTGATCGACCTCGGCCCCGACGGCGGCCCCGACGGTGGCCGCATCGTGGCGACCGGCACACCCGAGCAGGTCGCGCGCCAGAAGGGCACGCACACCGGGCGCTACCTCAAGCCGCTGATCGCCAGGCGGCGCAAGCGGTAGCCGCCGCCGTCGGACCGCTCCCGCGCGCACGTCGCCGACGGCTCGGAACCGATCCGCCCTGGCCAGAGTCAGACGCGAGGCACGCCCCGAAACGCCCGAGAGCGGGCGCGTCCGGATGAGAATCGGCTCATCCGCCCCGCGTGTTGGGGTATGCTCTGCGCGCCCTGGAGCGCCCCGTGGCGCCTGCTCTCGCTGGGCTGCGGCCCACTACGAATCGAAATCTGGAGAATTCAGAATGACCCGCCCGTCCCTCGCGCAGCCCTTCCATCGCCGCGCTGCGCTGCTCGCCTGTTTCGTCGTGCTGGCGATCACCCTCGTCCTTCCGGGCGCATCCATCGCCGAGCCCGAGACCGAAGACGAGAAGACGCTCTACTACCTGGGCGTCCTGATGAGCAAGAACCTCGGCACGTTCATGCTGACTCCGGCCGAGCAGACCCAGGTCGTCGAAGGCATTCGGGCGGGCCTGGCGGGCGACGCGATCGAGCTCGACGCCACCACGTACGACCCGAAGCTCCGCGCCCTGGGCGAGGCCCGCGCGGCCCAGGCCCTCGAGAAGGAGAAGGCGGCCGCCTCGGCCTTCCTCGAGAAGGCCGGCAAGGCGAAGGGGGCCAAGGTCATGCCCTCGGGCCTGATCTACACCGAGATCGAGGCGGGCACGGGCGGCTCGCCCGGCGCGACGGACACCGTCAAGGTGCACTACCACGGCACCCTGCGTGATGGAACGGTCTTCGACAGCTCGGTGCAGCGCGGCACGCCGGCAGAGTTTCCGCTGAACCGCGTCATCGCCTGCTGGACCGAGGGCGTGGGCATGATGAAGGAAGGCGGCAAGTCGACGTTGATCTGCCCGCCCGAGATCGCCTACGGCGACCGCGGCAACCGCGGCATCAAGGGTGGATCGGTGCTGACCTTCGAGGTCGAGCTGATCGAGATCGTCCAGCCCGAGATCATCCAGCCGTAGACGCGGGCGAGGGCGGGCGCCGCGGCAAGGCCGGGCGCCGGGAGGCCGGGGCCTCAGTCGAGCATCGCCACGGTCCCCATCGTGACCTGCACCGCGTGCGCGGCCGGTCCCTGATCGCTGCCCGTCGGCACCGCGAGGGTGGCGATCTCGGCCGTGAGCACGGTCGCGACGAACGTGAACACCAGACCGGCGATCGGCAGCAGCACGCGCACGTCTCGCATGAGGCGGCGCATGAGCGGCTTGCGACGCCGCATCGACGTGAACCGCACCGCGAGCACCCGGCTCCAGCGGATCTCGCGCGGCACGAAGAGATGGGCGTCGCTGACGAACATGCCAGGTCCGGGGACGGTGTCCGGACGGCCGCGCGGCCACCTGGCGTGCGCATCTGCCCCCGAACGAGAACGTGTCTCCGGTCTTCATCGGTTCGTGACGGCGCGCACTTGACCGTGGGGTCGGCGCGCCGGGTGCCGCGCTCAGGACTTCGGGTGACGCAGCTTCTCGACGATCCTCCGCTCGAGCGCAGCGTTCGCCTCGCGCAGCAGCTCCTCGGCGTCGAGGCCGCGTCCGCGGGCCGCGCGCACACATGAGAGCAGAAGGATTCCGAGCGCATCGGAATCGCCGCGTGCGTCGCCCGGCGGCTCGCCACCGCCCGGCCCGTCCGCTCCGCCCGCCGGCTCGGCATTTCGCAGAGTGCCGGCGAGATGGGCCTCCACGGCCTCCAGGGCGGCCTGCTCGGCCTCGCTCTCACACTCGCTGCCCGTCTCGCTGCGCGCGCGGGAGAGCAGCTTGCGGGCCCTCATGAGCGCCGGCTGCGCCCGGGGGATGTCCGCCAGCGGATCCTCCGCCTCGCCCCGGGCGATGGCCTTCGCGCGCCGCTCGGCCCGCTCCTCGGCCTTGAACCGCTCCCAGATCCGCTCGTGGCCGCCGTGCTCGGCGTCGCCGAAGACGTGCGGATGGCGCCGCACCAGCTTGTCGCAGATCGATGCCACGACGTCGTCGAACGCGAAGGCCCCGGCCTCCTCGGCCATGCGCGCGTGGTAGACGACCTGCAGCAGCAGATCGCCGAGCTCGTCGCGAAGGTCCTCTAGGTCGCCCCGCTCGATGGCGTGGGCGACCTCATAGGCCTCCTCGATGGTGTACGGCGCAATCGTCGCGAACGTCTGCTCCGCGTCCCAGGGACAGCCGTCCTGCGGGTCGCGCAGCCGCGCCATGATCTCGATCAGGCGCTCGATCGCCGCCACCTCCGATTGGCCCGGTCGACTAATGCGACAGCAGATCGCGCGCGATCGCGCTGATCTGGATCTCGTCGGTGCCCGCGTAGATCTGGAGCACCTTGGCGTCGCGCGCGAGCTGCTCGACCTGGTACTCGGCCATGTAGCCGTTGCCGCCGTAGATCTGCACCGCCTCGAGCGCGACCTCCATCGCGGCCCGCGCCGAGTAGAGCTTCATCGCCGAGGCCTCCGCGAACGTCAGCCCCTTGCCCACCTCGGCGCCCTCGATCACGCGGAAGACCAGGTTCTGGACGTTCAGCCTCGCCACCTCCATGCGCGCGAGCTTGTCCTGGATCAGCTGGAACTCACCGATCGGGCGGCCGAACTGCACGCGCTCCTTCGAGTACTTGATCGAGAGCTCGAGGCAGCGCTCGATGATGCCGAGCGACATCGCAGCGACACCGGAGCGCTCGGTCGAGAACGTGTCCTTGGCGCCCTCGCGGCCCTTGCTCTTGTCCTCGCTGCCGCCGAGCAGTCGATCCTTGCCGACCTTCACGTCCTGCAGGAAGAGCTCGCCGGTGGGCGAGCTGTGCATGCCCATCTTCCGCATCGGCTTGGACTGCGTGAGCCCCTCCATGCCGCTGTCGAGGACGAACGTCAGCACCTTGCGGTCCTTCGGGTCGACGCCCTCTTCTTCGAGCTTGCAGATGAACACGATCGTGTCGGCGTAGGGGCCGTTCGTGATGAAGGTCTTGTTGCCGTTCAGCACGTAGCCGTCACCGTCACGGCGCGCGGTCGAGCGCATGCTGCCGAAGGCGTCCGAGCCCGAGCCGGGCTCGGTGATCGCCCAGGCGCCGATCTTCTCGAGGGTCAGCACCTCGCGGCCCCAGCGCTTCTTCTGCTCGAGCGTGCCCTTGCTCATGATCGCGCCGCCCGTGAGCCCCATCGAGACGCCCATGGCAGTCACCATGCCGGGACAGAAGCGGCAGAGCTCGATGATCGGGATCAGGCTCATCGCCGCGCCGTCACCCCCGCCACCGGAGCGGGCCTTCTTCTTCTCGACCTTCTCGCCCTTCGCGGCCGCGGCCTCCTCGGCGGCGATCTGCTTGTCGAAGCGGGCGCCCGCCATCTCGTCCATACCGAAGCTGGCGAAGAGCTTTCGCAGGACGCCGTAGGGCGGCGTGTCCCCGTGCTCGAGCTCCTCGAGGTTCGGCACGATCTCGGCCTCGACGAACTTGCGGACGGCGTCGCGCATCATCACGTGCTGCTCGCTCCATTCGATCATCGCTGTATTTCCTTCTCTCTCTCTTGAATTCAGGACACCAAGCACTCGAAGGCGCCGCACGGCGGTCGCAGCCAGCGCAGCAGCCCGGGGCGCCGCACGCGGGCGCTGTGGGCCCGAAGATGGCGTCGATCCGGTTCGGGGGTCGGGAGTGTGACCGATCCGCTGCGAGGCGGCATCGCGGGCCCCCGTGGGACCGCGACCCCGACGTCAAGACGCCGGCTCGCGGCGCCGATCCACAACGCGGGAGAACTCCGTCCGGATGGATCCGTACGCCCTCATTCCGCTGATCTCGTGCGTGCTGTGCACCGGCTTCTGCCTGTCGGTCTGGAGCGGCCCCACGACGCTCGACGACCGACGCCGACGTCTGCACACGCGCATTCTGATGGCGCTCTTCGCACTCTTCACCGCGCTGGGCACCGGCTTCCGGCTGGGCCTCGGCCCGACCGTCGACGCCTTCTGTCTACACGGGTCGGCGCTCGTGCTGATCGCCATCGGGCCCGCCGCCCTCACCGCCTGCTTCGCATTGGCGCTGCGTCCGCACACACGCGCCCGGCGCTGGGCGCTGGTCCTTCACGGCACTGCGATCCTGCTCTTCGCGATCGAGCTACATACGCAGTCGGCGTTTGCCGGCCTGACGCAGACCCGATTCGGCGTGCAGGCCGTTCCGGGGCCACTCTTCCTGCCCGTCGTGGTCTACGTGATCGCGTGCGGCGTGGTCGCCTTCGTCACCTTGTCGCGCGCCCTCGCAGACTCGCCGAACTTCGACGCGAAGGCCGGACCCTTCGGATGGGCGGTCAAGCTGTCCGTCTTGCTCTTGATCTCCGTCGCTTCGGTCACCGACGTGATCCTCCCCCTCCTCGGCATCGAGTCGCCCCGGTTCGCGACAGCGGGCTTCGGCCTCGTCGCGGCCGCTGCCTTGTGGTCGATCTCTGCTCGCGGAGGCAACCACATCACCGTCACACCTGCGTTGATCTCGGAGCACATCCTCCACGCGCTCAACGAGGGCGTCGCGTTCCTCGACGTCGACGGTCGGGTGCTCCTGGCCAACGAGAGCCTCGGCCACATGGTGGGCGAGGATCCGCGCAGCCTGGTCGGCGAGACCCTCGAAGCGCAGCTGCCCGACTTCGAGCTCGCCGCCGCACGCGACCGGCTCGACGTCGAGTGCGAGCTTCACGGTCTGGCGGGACATCCCCAGCCCGTATCGGTCTCGTTGTCGACCGTGCGCGACGGCCGCGGCACGCCGCTCGGTCGCGTCGTCGTGCTGCGCGACGTGCGCGAGCTCAAGTTGCTGAAGAGCCGCCTCGTCATGTCCGGGCGCCTGGCTGCCGTCGGCCAGATGGCGGCGGGCATCGCGCACGAGATCAACAACCCGATCTCGTTCGTTCGAACGAACCTGGGCGTGCTGCGGGAGCACTGGCAGGCCCTCGACGAGGCCCTGCGCGGTGACGTCCGCGATGCTTCGATCGAAGAGGTGCTGAAGGACGGCGAGGAGCTGATCGCCGAGTCGGTGGAGGGCGTCGATCGCGCGGCGGGCATCGTGCGCGACGTGCGCGAGCTCTCGCATGCCGGCCCTGCCGGGCGCGTGCACGGCAATCTCAATCACATCCTCGAGCGGGTGATTCGGCTCGCCTCGTCCGAGATGGGACCGGGGGTGAGCATCGAGCGCCGCTTCGGCGAGAGCTGCCGGGCCCACGTGTCACCGGATCAGATGACCCAGGTCTTCGTGAACCTGCTGACCAACGCGATCCATGCCGTCGAGAACAAGGGGCACGTCGTCGTCGAGAGCCGGCGCCACGACGATCGGGTCGAGGTCAGCGTGATCGACGACGGCTCCGGCGTGTCCGAGACGATTCGCGACCGCATCTTCGACCCGTTCTACACGACCAAGGAGGTCGGCATCGGCACCGGCCTCGGCCTCTCGATCTCGCACGAGATCGTGCGTGGACACGGTGGAGAGCTGGTCTACGCCCCGAATCCCTCGGGCGGCGCCTGCTTCACCGTCTACCTCGAGGCCTCGCCCGACCGCGCGGCCGACTCGGCCGGCTGAGCCTGGAGAGGCGCCGCACGGGCTATGACGGAGAGAGCCGCGCTCCGATCGAGAGGTTCGTGATCTCGGCCGGCGCGCCCAGTCGCATGGGCGGCCCCCAGAAGCCGGTGCCGCGGCTCACCCAGATCGCGCTGTGCCCCTCGCGGTGGAGGCCGGCGACCCAGGGCTGCGCGAGACGCACGAGATAGTGGAAGGGCCAGATCTGGCCGCCGTGGGTGTGCCCCGAGACCTGCAGATCGACTCCCCGCTTCGACGCCTCCTTGAACGTCGTGGGATCGTGCGCGAGCAGGATCACCGGATGCGCGTCGTGAATGCCTTCGAGCGCCGCGTCGAGATCCTCACCGCCGTCGCCCGGCAGGAAGCCGCCGCGATGATCGTCCACGCCGGCCAGCACTACGGTATGACCGTCGACCTCGAGCTCCACGTGCCGGTTGCGAAGCGGCGTGAGGCCCAGACGCTCGATCTCGGTGACCCAGTCCCGGCCGCCCGAGTAGTGGTCGTGGTTGCCCGTGACGAAGTAGACGCCCATCGGCGCTTCGAGCCCTGCGAAGGGCGCGACGCGGTCGCGCAGATGCTCGACGGTGCCGTCGACCAGGTCACCCGTCACCGCGATGACGTCGGGCTGCAGACGGTTCACCTCGTCGGTGAGCCACTGCGCGAAGTCGCGGCCGAGCAGCACGCCGATGTGGATGTCGGTGATCTGGACGAGCCGCAGGGGGCGCAGCTCCTGCGGCCAACGATCGAGCCCAACGCGCACCTGGTTCACGAGTGGCCGCCCGAGCGCCGACGCCACCGCCGACACGACCGCGGGCAGCACCAGCGCGACGAGCGCGACGGCGCGCACCCGCGCCGCCCCCGACACCAGCTCCGGAGATCCGACGAACCCGAGCAACCCGATCACGGCGTCGGTCACGAGGAGTCCCACGAGCACGAGCCAGCCCGTGCCCATCCAGAGGGCCGAGGGCCAGACCAGCCACTTCGCCCGATCGGGTGCGAGGAAGCGCTCACCGATGGGCGCGATGAAGAGCAGCGCGGCGAGCAGCATGACGAGGCCGAGAAGCAGCGACTCGACGGGCTCGGGCCACTGGGCGGCGACGACCATGCGCTGGGCCATGTAGTAGTGGAGCCCTGCGATGATGCTCCCGAAGAGCATCGCCACCGGGATCACCACGAGCCGACGCAACATGCCTTCCTCACCGGGCCCTACCAGGCCTCATCGGGCAGAGATCGCCGTACCGGTCCGCGGGACCGGCTCGGTCGAAGCGCCACTGCGGGCGGACGATTCCACCCTCTGTTCCAGTGTGACGCGCCCGCGCGTCATCGCCAAGCGGCGCGTCGGGAGCCCCGGCCCGCGTCAGGCCTCCTTCACGAAGCCCTCGAAGCGCTGCTTGTCGGTGGCCTTCATGAAGGCGTCGTGCCCGCTGATCCTGCCGTCCTTGACGAGAGCTTCGAGCACGTCGTCCATGGCCTGCATGCCATCGCTCTTTCCCGACTGGATGATCGAGTAGAGCATCTGGTTGTTGCCGTCGCGGATGACGTTGGGCAGGCCCTGGGTGCGGAGCAGGATCTCGTTCGCCGCGACCCGCCCCTTGCCGTCGGCAGTGGGCACGAGCAGCTGCGACACGATCGCCGCGAGCGACTCGCTGAGCGAGAGCCGCACCATGTTCTGCTCGTCCGCGGGAAACGCGTCGATGATGCGGTCGATCGTCTTGGCGGCGTTGTTCGTGTGCAGCGTGCCGAAGACGAGCATGCCCATCTCGGCCGCCGTGATCGCGAGCGCGATCGTCTCGCGCTCGCGCATCTCGCCCACGAGCACGACGTCGGCGTCCTGGCGGATCGCCGAGCGCAGCGCCGGCGTGAAGCCCTGGGTGTGCAGCCCGACCTCGCGATGCGAGAACGTGCAGTTGCGGTTCTGGTGCACGAACTCCACGGGGTCTTCGATCGTCACGATGTGCTTGGAGTAGGTCTTGTTGATGCGGTCGATGATCGCGGCGAGCGTGGTCGACTTACCAGAGCCCGTCGGCCCGGTGACGAGCACGAGGCCCTCGTGGAGATCGGCGAGGCTCTGGATCGCCGTCGAGAGGTTCAGATCCTCGAGGGAGATGATCTCCTCGGGGATGATGCGGAAGACGGCCGCCGCGCCCCCGTTCTGCACGAAGTAGTTCGCGCGAAAGCGCGCCACGCCCTCGAGGCCGTACGCGAAGTCGAGGTCGTTCGTCGTGTCGTACTCGTGCCACGTCTTCGTCGTGGTGATCTCGCGGAGCAGGTCGCGGAGACGCTCGTCGTCGAGCACGCCCCAGCCGTCGATCACGCCGATGCGCCCCTTGGCGCGCATGCGCGGCTCGAGGCCGGCGACGAGGTGGAGATCGGAGCCACCGCTCTCCTTCAGCTGCACCAGAAGTGTGTCGATCTCGGCCACGCGGGTTGCCTCTCGTGTGCGGACGCGTTGCGCCCGCCGCGTTCGTCGTGAGCGCGCGGGCTCACTTCGCGGTGATGAGCTTCTTGTCCTCGGCGATGCGCAGCGCGGTCTCGCGGGTGATGACGCCCTGCTCGGCGAGGTCATTCAGGCTCTGCTCGAGCAGATACATGCCGTGGGCCTTGCCCGTCTGGATCGACGACCGGATCTGCACCGTCTTCTCGTCGCGCACCAGATTCGAGATCGCCTTGTTCAGCACCAGCAGCTCGAGCGCCGGCACCCGGCCCTGCCCGTCGGCGCGGGGCACGAGGCGCTGCGAGATGACGGCGCGCAGGCTCTCCGAGAGCATCGTACGGATCTGACCCTGCTCGCTCGCCGGGAACGCGCCGATCATGCGGTTGATCGTGCGGACCGCGTTGTTCGTGTGGAGCGTCGCGAGCACGAAGTGGCCGGTCTCGGCGGCGGTCATCGCCAGCGAAATCGTCTCGAGGTCGCGCAGCTCGCCGATCACGATGACGTCGGGGTCCTCGCGGAGCGCGCCGCGAAGCGCCCGCGCGAAGCTCTCGGTGTGGCGCCCGGCGTGACGCTGGTTCACGAGGCACTTCTTGCTCGGGTGCACGATCTCGATCGGATCCTCGATGCAGAGGATGTGCTCCTCGCGCTCCTCGTTGATCAGGTTGACGAGCGCGGCCATCGTCGCCGACTTGCCACAGCCGGCGGGCCCCGTGATCAGCACCATGCCCTGGTGATACGTCGTGAACCTCTTCAGGTCGGCGGGCAGGCCGAGGGACTCGAGGGTCGGCGGCTCGGCGGACACGACTCGGTAGACCGAGTCGAAGCCGCGCTGCTGCCGGTAGCTGTTCGCGCGGAACCGGCCGACGCCCGGCAGCTCGAGGCAGTAGTCGATCTCGCCGTCGCGCATGACCGTCTGCTGCTCCGACTCGTTCAGCGCCGCAGAGACCAGCGCCTCGCTGGTCGCGGGCGCGAGCGGCGCATCTTCGGGACTCGTGAGCTCGCCGGCCACACGCCAGAGGATCCGGCCGTTCGCGTGGATATGGACGTCGCTCGCGCCGGCCTGGACCGCCCCACCGAGAATCTCCCGGAGGCGCTGCCGGTGGGCATCTTCGGGCACGGGCAGGCTCAGCTCGAGGCCCGGGTCGCCCTGGATCTCGAGGCGCGGGCCGGAAGGAGGAGGAGGATCGGCCGGTGCGGCCGGAGGCGGCGGCGTGGCGGCCGGCGCACTCGGCTCCGCGGAGGCTGTCGTCGGTGCCGGCTCGCCGAGCTCGAGGGGCTCTTCGGCAGCGGGGGCCACCGGCTCGCCGAGCTCGAGGAGCTCTTCGGCAGCGGGGGCCACCGACTCACCGAGCTCGAGGGCGTCGTCGCCCCACTCCGACGATGCGGGACGCGCGGGCGGCGGCGGCGGCACCGGGTCGGCGAGCTCGAGCACGTCGTCCCCGCTCATCGGGGCGGCGGACTGCGCGGCGTGGGCCGCGGCGTCGTGCACGGGGTCGGGCGCAGCAGGCGCACTCGGCGCGGCGGTTGCGGCCGGCGGCGGTGCAGGCGCAGCGCCGGCAGCCGCGGCCTTCTTGGCGCGATGCTTCGCGACGACGTCCTTCTGCACGTGCTCGAGCTTCTGCAGCTGAGCACGGCTGATCAGCCCCATCTCGATCATCACGTCGCCGAGCTTCCCGCCCGTGGTGGAGGCGTTCTGCAGCGCCGAGGCGAGCTGTTCGTTCGTCACGAGCTTGAGCTGGATCGCGAGTCGACCCAGGAGCGGAACGGGAGTCTGGTTGGCCATGATGTCGGCCGTTATCGGCAATCGGGAAGGGTGAGCTGAGCAAGACCGACACCGCGACACCCGACGGATGCATTCCAGCACGGACGGGTCGTTCCGCTGACATGGGAGCCGCGTCCGCGGCACGCACCCCCCTCCCCCGCTACGCTGCCGCCCCTCGCGGTGACCGAGCCCTTCACGGGCCCCACCGCTGGAGGTTCACCCGATGACCGACCCGAAGAAGCCGCCCTCGACCCTCGCGGGCTTCCAGAGAAAGCACCTGCGAAAGCTCGCCCACGGCTTGAAGCCGGTCGTCTCCGTCGGCGAGGCGGGGCTGACGCCCGCGATCGGCCGCGCCCTCGAGGACGCGCTGGCGCACCACGAGCTCGTGAAGGTGAAGCTGCACCAGCCCGAGGACAAGAAGGCCGCCGCGGCCGAGCTCGCGCGCATGGGCGGCGCCGAGCTGTGCGGCCTGGTCGGCCACACGGTCATCCTCTATCGGCGAAACGAAGAGAGCCCGCGCATCGAGGTGCCGGAGCGGGCGGCGGCGGTGAGCTGAGCCGCTGCGCCCCGAACTAGCCGCCCGAGAGCGCCTGCAGGATCTGGATCTCGTCGCCGGGCTCGAGCTCCGACTCGATCCCGATCACGCGCTCGCGGTTCACGAAGATCCGCATGTGGGGCCGGATGCCGTCCTGCTCGTCGATCATGCGATGGCGGATGCCCGGATAGCGGCGGTCGAGGTCTGCGAGCAGGTCCGCGACGGTATCCCCCTCGGCCTCGACCTCGGGCGCCTCGGTGTACGAGAGCAGCGGCGTCGGGATGCGCACCTTCACGCCTGGCACCTCGCGACCTCGACGCTGAACACGTGGGGCAGGTGCTTCACGATCGAGCGCCACGTCTCGCCCTCGTCGGCGCTCGCGAACACCTCGCCCGTCGTCGTCCCGAGGTACACACCAGCCGGGTCGTGATCGTCGACGGCCATCGCCTGTCGAAGCACGGTGAGCCATGCGTGCTCGGGCGGGAGGCCCCGGTCGAGCCGCTGCCAGCTCTCGCCACGATCGCGCGTGCGGTACACCGCCGGGCGTCCGCCCGGGCACGTGCGCGGCCAGACGTCGGATCCGTCCATCGGGAAGACCCAGGCCGTGTCCGGGTCGCGCGGGTGCAGCTCGATCGGGAAGCCGATGTCGCCGACCTCCGCCGGCATCGCATTGCCGACCCGATCCCAGACACCGCGGCTGCGCTCCATGCGATAGATGCCGCAGTGGTTCTGCTGCCAGAGCACGTCGGGCCTCGCAGGATGCAGGCGTAGGCAGTGCGGATCGTGCCCGTACTCGGGATTCGGCTGGGGGTTGAAGTTGGCCTCGCAGCCCGCGTTCAGCGGCTGCCAGTCGGCCCCGCCGTCGGTGCTCTCGAAGACGCCGCCGCCGGAGCATCCGACGTAGAGATGTGCGGGGTCGGTCGGGTCGACGGTGATCGAGTGCAGGATCGAGCCGTCGGGCGTGCCGTCGGCGCCGTTCTCGGTCCAGTCGCCCCACTTCGCGTGGTCGTTGAAGCCGGCGACGGGCGCCCACGACCGCCCCGCGTCCTCGCTGCGAAAGAGCGCCGGCGGCGAGGTGCCCGCGTACCAGACGCCGGGCTCCTCGGGCAGTGACGGCTGCAGCCAGAACGTGTGGTCGACGACGCGGCCGGTCTCGCCTTCGGGCATCTTGGGGAATGCGGGTGGCTTCGCGACCTCGTCCCAGCTGCGGCCCAGATCCTCGCTGCGGAAGAGCGCCGGACCGAGATGACCGGTCTTCGTCGCGGCGAGGAGCGTGCGCCCATCGCGCGGATCGAGCACGACGTGGTACGCGAGATGCCCGAGGAAGTGGGGGCCTTCGAGCTTCCAACTCGACCGTGCATCGCTCGATCGCAGGAAGAAGATGCCCTTGCGGGTGCCGACGAGGAGCAGCGTCTCGCCGCCTTCGATCGCGCCTGAGGAGTCCGGCATGCCGTCGCCTCCTTCGAGGAGATCAGCATACACGAGAGAGCGACACCCGAGTGCAAAACCGCATCGACCCGAGTCGGCGGGGCGAGACAGCCCCGCTTGCGGCGAGAGCGTGTGCCTCCGATGCACCGTGGCGGGGGAGCCAGCCGGCACTTCAGGATTCAAGCGGCAGTCGTCCCGACGACGGAATGCTCGAGACGGCTCAGGTGGCGCGACGAGCCCTCGCACCGAGACCGATCAAGCCGAGGCCCACCAGCAGCGCCGTCGTCGGCTCCGGGATGGCGCTACCGGTGAAGACGAACGGACCGGTGTTGACCATGCTGACCGAGTCGGAGATGTCGACGTTGCCCACGTTGAAGATGTTGCCGCCGTTGTCGAAGCTCCAGTTCATGTTCGAGACGCCGGGAGCGGCCGCCTCGAACGAGAGCGTGGCCATGTACTGGTTCGTCGCCGTACCGTTGCTCTCGTTCAGGTTGACCTCGATGAAGTCGACGTTGATCTGAGCGAGACCAGCCGGCGGTGCCGGCCAGGTGCCCGGCGGGTCGGCAACGGGCGTCAGCCACGTGGCCGGGATCGCCTTGCCCGACGCGGGCGAGTACAGCGGGTAGTAGTCCTCAGCGTCCGACAGGTCGGGCCGGTAGGTGAGCACGTTCGGGTCGAAGGTCAGGCTCGCCGAGAACAGGATGATGTTCGACTGCCCCTGCGTGTCCAGGAAGAGATCGTACGAGACGATCTCGCCCGGGATGACGTCGGTCGGCGTCGTCGCGATGAGCCGCAGCTCGTAGGCGGTCGCGGTCGTCGCACACAGCAGCGCCACGGTTGCTGCGACCGCACTGATGATCCGAGCTCGCATCTCCACTCCTCCTGTCTTCCCTTGTTCCATCTATTCGTACCCGTATTCGTACTCGCCCGACTCGCTCCGCGCGTCGGACAGTGCTTCTGACACTCGACCAGGTCAGAGCGGCGGGCAGGTGCCGGGCAGGGTCGCCGCCGCGCAGGACAGGCCCGACGGTCCCGGAACGAGACCGATGGTCAGCAGCACCGAGCTGAGATCATCGAGGCCGACGGCGCCGTCGCAGTTGGTGTCGAGCACCGGGTCGACCGTGCCGACTGCGACCAGAATGCTCGAGAGATCATCGAGGCCCGTGGCCCCGTCGTTGTTGAAGTCGAAATCACACGCGTTGCCGTAGCCGTCCGCGTCGCCGTCCTGGTTCGTCGAGCAGCTTCCGGCGAGCGGGCCATTCGGCACGTCGATGCAATTGTCATACGTGTTCGGGATGCCGCCGGTGTCCGCATCCGCCGCCGAGCCTGCGAACGAGCCCACGGAGAGCACGAGGCTCAGCGCGAATGCAGCGATGTAGAGGAGCAGATCGTTTCGCACGGGTCGGGTCCTCCATATGTCCGCAGCAGAACCTGTCACGAGTAGGAATCGCGGACTGCTCCGGACGCACCCGTGCGGCTCACGCGGCGCGCTGCACCGACCTCTTCGTTCCACGAATCTGATTCGATCGGGGGAAGCGAGTCGCGTCGACACGAAGAAATCGCCGACGTCCTCACTCCGAGCTGCGAGGAGCTGAGAGGACTGGGGGCCGTAGACCGAGGCCCGCGGTCACGACACCACCTACGGACTCAGGACGCTGCTCACCGCGCTGACGGCGTTCTGGATGTTGACGCCGAGCGTCGAGTACGCGGTCGCGCCCGCGCTGGTGATCAGGAGGGCGACCACCGCGATCTCGACCATCTCGAGACCGTCGTCATCGCGAATGAAGCGCTCCATCAGATTCCACATGGGTCCAACTCTCCTTCGTGCCCTTCTTGCCGTAGCCGAATACCCGCTGATTCTAAGAGCTGAGCAGCGTCGGGTGTTACCCCGAACTGCCATCGGTGAGAGATTTTTCGCGGCTCCGCAGATCCCCTGCGGGATCGGGCCCCGCGTCCGGCTCGGGCCGCCCACCCGGCCCGCGGACCAACGAAGAAACGCCCCGGACCGAGGTCCGGGGCGCTCTTCAGGACGTGCTTTTCAGTGTGCAGGGACTGCCTTGCTCTGATCTTGCGATCAGGCGCGGCGGCGGCCGGCCACACCGAGGCCAACCAGACCGAGGCCGACGA
>CAYYSY010000188.1:0-15983 GCA_964474355.1 uncultured Spirochaetaceae bacterium
AGCTTCTCGTTCGCGCTGCTCGCGATCCTGAGCGCCAACGCATATCGCGCCCAGGGCCAGGCCCGCGGCTGGAAGCTAGGCATGGCCCTCGCCTGGCTGTGCATGGCGAACAACACGATCGGCTATTTCTGGCACGGTGCCTACGAAGGCTTCGATCCGATCTCGATGACTTACGGCATCGTGCTCTTCCTCGCTCTGCAGTTCCGCTATCGCCCCTGGTTCGGCACCGAGCGCATGACGCCGTGGCTTCGCACGACCGTGCGCCGTGCGGGCTACTTCGCAGGCGGCGTCGCTGCACTGATCGTCTCGCTGATGATGGTGAGCTTCATCGTCACGGGGCCCCTCGCCATCGACAGAGACGAAGCGCGCGCCCACCTGAAAGAGGTGAGCGAAGCGATGAAGGATTACTACGCCGCTCACGGCGAGTGGCCCGCCTCTCTCGATGACCTGCCCTCCGACGTCGACCTCACCCATCGCTGGAAGCGCGTGAAGTACGATCCTGACGAGCCCGAGATCTACCTCGACGTGCAGATCCCCCTCGAGCGCCCGCGACTCGCGTGGCGACTCACGTTCGGCCGAGCCGGCTTCACGCCCGCCACGAGCCGGCTGATCCGTACGCTTCGCCCACGCGACGAGACAGCCTCCAACGGCTGACGTGCTCAGCCACATGCCCGCACTCGACACACCTTCGCCCTGCTAGCCTCGAAGCACGTCTTCGGGAGGTGCCGTCATGCAGGTCAAGGACTGGTTCATCGATGTCGACACCCACGTGCTCGAGCCCGCCGACGTGTGGACGTCGCGGCTGCCCGAGAAGTGGAAGAACGCAGGCCCGGTCATGCGCCGCAACGAGAACGGCGTCGATGCGTGGCACATCGGTGACAAGCAGACCCTGATTCCGGTCGGCCACCTGGCCTGCGCAGGCTGGCACGAGCCCTTCCCCGCCGCGCCCAAGAACTTCGACGAGACACCGAAGAGCGCGTGGGATCCCCACGCCCGAATCGCCTACATGGACTCGGTGGGCATCTGGGCGATGGCCCTCTACCCGAACGTCGGCGGCTTCGGCAATCAGGCCTTCCTCGACCTGAAGGATCGCGGCCTGATGCTCGCCTGCGTGCAGGCCTACAACGACTTCCTCACGGAGTGGTGCGCGGCCGACACGCGACGGCTCATCCCGATCATGGCCACGCCGTTCTGGGACGTCGCGGCCGCAGTCGACGAGATCCAGCGCTGCGCCGCCATGGGCCACAAGGGCATCCTCTTCTCGGGCTCGCCCCAGGCGCTCGGCTTCCCCTACATCGGTGATCCCCACTGGCAGCCCATCTGGGACGTCTCACGCGACACCGGGCTGCCCATCAGCCTCCATATCGGCAGCGTCAACGTCGAGGACGAGTTTCCGATGGGCCGCATCCAGGCACACGGCATCACGGCGACGACCGCCACGCAGACGGTCGGCCTCTTCATGAAGGCCGCCATCGAGGCGGTCGACCTCGCGCTCTCGGGCGTGCTGCCGCGCAACCCGGGCGTCAAGTTCGTGTCGGTCGAGAGCGGTCTCGGCTGGGTGCCGTTTGCGCTCGAGGCCATCGACCACGCGTTCCAGAACGCCCAGGTCCGCCGCGAGCGCCCCGAGTTCGAGCGCATGCCGAGCGAGTACTTCAAGGAGCAGATCTGGGCCTGCACATTCTTCGAAGAGTCGGGACCCGGCGACGCCGTTGCGCGCTTCCCCGCCGACCGCGTGATGATGGAGACCGACTTTCCCCACCCGGTCTGTCTCTGCTACGACCGCGTGCGCGACAAGGTCGACAAGGCGTTCGGCCACCTCGACGCCGCAGATCGGCACCAGATCCTGTGGAAGACCGCTGCCGACCTCTACGACGTGGCGGCACCCGATCAGGCCTGGCAGGTCTGATCTCGACCGACCCGGCTCCGGCGAGCGCCCGTGCCCGAGACGCAACGACCCCGCCAGAGGAAGACTCTGACGGGGTCGCGGTTGGCTCGAGCATCCGACGATCGTCCCGGCCGCAGCCGGTCGATCGCCGCGTCTCACACTAGAACGGGACCATCGTCTCCGTGGCGGGCACGAAGTAGATCGTCTGGTCGGCTCCCTCGATGCCGTCCTCGTCGATCTCGACCCTCAGCAGCCCCCCTTCGTCGGTGTTGACGGAGAGGTACGGAGGCTGGACCTGGTCCGAGAACTCGGTCAAGCCGGTCCCCCCGTTGTTGTCGAAGCTCTGGCTGGCCACAGTCTGACCGTTGTCGGTGCTGCGGCTGTACTCGCCCCACTCCATGCCGCTCGGGTCGAGCTGGTCGTCGAAGTCGACCTCGGCGTGGACGTAGGTGCCGTCGCCGAAGAACACGAGGGCGAGGAGATCGTTCTCGTTCTCGATCGCGCGCCAGGCGCCGACGATCCCGTCCTCCTCGACGCGCTCGAAGGTGAGCGTGTCGTCGATCATCTGATCGCCGTCTTCGTCGATCTCGACGGTGAGCACGGGGCCGAACGCGTTCGCGAACATGAACGGCGCACCCTCGCCCTCGAAGTCACTCAGGCCGAGACCGCCGTTGTTGTCGAAGATGGTGCCGACCATCATCTGCCCCGACTCCCCCTGGGCGTACTCGCCCCACTCCATGCCGTTGTCCTCGCCGCCGGGCTCGATCTCGGCGTGGAGATAGGTGCCGTCGTCGAAGAACACGATCATGAGCAGATCCACGCCGCCGACGTCGGCCAGCCATGTGCCGACGGGCGACCGCAGCTCCTCGAGCTGGCCCTCGAAGTGATCCATCGCGGCCGTCTCGTCGACGAGCTCGACGACTGGGTCGTCCTGACCGCCGTTCGACACGACGTCGGTCACCGCCATGTCCGACTCGAACTCGGCCACGCTCTGATCGAAGTCGACCTGAGTGGCCGCGGCCTTGGCCGCTTCGGTGATCGTGATGCCGTTCTCGGGGTCACCGTCCTGATCGAGGGACTGCAGCAGCCGGATGATGTTGACGACCATCGGGTCCGCCACGATCTCGGCACCGGCCAGATCGAGGGGCGTCACGATGTCGGTCGCGAGCACGGGCGGGAGCTCGAGATCGCCGATGAAGAACGTCACCGTCTCGCCGGGCCGGTACTCGTACTCGCCGAGCGCACTGGTGACGCCTTCGAGGGTCTCGGTGCGGTAGTCCATGTTGACGACAGGGCTGTCGACGAGCACGCCCATCTGTGCGGCGGGCTGACCGCTCTCGCCGCAGGCCGTGAGTGTGAAGAGAAACAGACCTGCCAGCGCAATTCGAAGTATCATGAATGACTTCCTGTCAGTGGGATGACGATGTGCGGCCGGCCTCGCTCCCGTTGGGCATGCGTGAGGGGCATGCGTGAAGGGGCGGAGGAGCCGGCAAGGGTTCGGGCTTCGAACCCCGCACTCATCGGCGACGTCGGCGCACGAGTTGAGCGATCTCACGCCCGTTCACGACGATCACAATCACACTGTGAAGTTGCACCCACACGCAGAAGCACGCATTCCGAAGCGCGTCAGCGCTGCGGTGGCGGCGGAGTCTCGAGGCGCTGATCGTGGGCCGGGCGCGGCGGGCTAGAGCTTGGTGACCTTCTCGCCGTCGTGCTCGATGCCTGCCGTTGCGTTGCGGGTGTCGAAGACCCGCGGCACGTGCCCGATGATCCGCTCGTAGTCCGTGCCATCGTGGTCGGTCAGGATCACCGCGATGTCGGAAGCAATGAGCACCTCATCGGTCATGTCGACGTTCTTGTACCGGACGCCGTCGATCTCGCACTCGCTGACGAAGGGGTCGTGGTACGTGATCTCGGCCCCCTTCGAAGCGAGCCCCGCGATCACGTCGAGCGCTGGCGACTCGCGCATGTCGCCCACGTTCTTCTTGTAGGCGACGCCGATGACCAGCACCCGCGCGCCGTTCACGGCGAGGCGGTCCTCGTTCAGCAGCTCGGCGACACGGTCGACCACGTGCTCGGGCATGCGCGAGTTGATCTCGATGGCGAGGTCGATGAAGCGCGCAGGAAAGTTGAGCGACTTCATCTTCCACGCCAGATACGAGGGATCGACCGGAATGCAGTGCCCGCCGAGGCCCGGGCCGGGCAGGAACTTCATGAAGCCGTAGGGCTTGGTCGCCGCCGCCTCGATCACCTCCCAGACGTCGAGACCGAGGCGCTCGCACATGAGCGCGATCTCGTTGGCGAGGCCGATGTTGATCGCCCGGAACGTGTTCTCGAGCAGCTTCACCATCTCGGCGGCCTGGGTCGAGCTGACGGGCACCGTGGTCTCGAAGACCGAATCGAAGACCTTGCACGCGAGCTCGGTGCAGAGCGCCGTCTCGCCGCCGACCACCTTCGGCACGTTGTGCACCTTGAACTGCTCGTTGCCCGGGTCGATGCGCTCGGGCGCAAACGCGAGCGCGAAGTCGCGGCCGACCTTCAGCCCGCTCTCCTCGAGCGCGCCGACGAAGAGATCATGGGTCGTGCCGGGATACGTCGTCGAGCCCAGCACGACGAGCTCGCCGGGATGCAGCCGGTCGCGGATCTGCTCGACCGCGCGCGCCATGAACGACACGTCGGGGTCCTTCGCGCGGGTGAGCGGTGTCGGCACGCAGACGTTCACGACCTGCACGCCATGCAGGGCGTCGAAGTCGGTGCTCGCAGAGAGCTTGCCCGCGTCGACCATCGCCTCGATGTCCTCGGTCGGGACGTCGCCGATGTACGACTGCCGCGCGTTGATCGAGCGCACCTTCTCGGCGTCGATGTCGAAGCCGATCACGGTGAAGCCCGCCTTGGCGAACTCGACCGCCAGTGGCAGGCCGACATAGCCGAGACCGATGACGCCGATGCAGGCGGTGCGATCGTCGATCTTGCGACCGAGCTCTTCGAGGGCGGACGACATGAGGGGTTCTCCTGGGGGGCGTTCGCGGGCGTACGGGCTACGGGGGTGAGTCACCGCCGAGGGACCGATGGTGACGCGCTCAGGCCTCGCTTCCGAAATAGTCGGAGAAGTACACCCAGCCCGACCAGAGGGTCAGCACCGAGGCCACGGCGAGCATGCCGAGACCCAGCTCGTGGGCGGGCAGCCCGAACGTCTCGTAGTGGAAGAGCAGCGCGCCGACCGCAATGTTCTGCGAGATCGCCTTGACCTTGCCCTGCCAGGCCGCGCCGACCGCGTGGCCGTCGCTCGAGGCGATCCCCCGCAAGCCCGTCACGGCCAGCTCCCGGCCGATGATGACGACGACCATCCAGGCCGCCTCCACCGGGATGCGGCCGATCGACAGAAGCATGATGAGTGCCGTGCTGACGAGCAGCTTGTCGGCGAGGGGGTCGAGCAGCTTGCCGATGCGGGTGATGCCCTGCCCGCCATCGCGCCGCGCCAGCCAGCCGTCGATGATGTCCGAGACGGCGGCGACGATGAAGCACCAGGCCATGACCTGGCTGCCGAACTCGTTCTGGAAGAAGGGGATGAGCAGCATCACCGGCACCATCGCGATGCGGCCGACGGTGATGGCGTTGGGCAGGTTCCAGAAGACCTCGCGCGCGCCGCGCGTGCCCGCGAAGCCCGAGCGGCCCTGCTCGGGCGCATCGGCCCCGACGCTCGCCAGCGGCGGCGCCGGCGTCTCGGTCTCGCTGCTGGGCTGCGTGCTGTGATCGGGCGGCAACTGCTCCCGCTCCAAGCCGGGTCCGGGTGGCCCGACATCCATCATCGAGGCGCCGCCCCGGCACGCAGGGACGCGTGGAAACGGGGGAGGACGCTATTCGATCGGGAACTCGCGCTGATAGCCGCGATAGTAGTTCAGAACCCGCACCACGTAAGCCTGGGTTTCCCGGTACGGTGGAATCCCGTCGTAGCGATCGACGGCCTTCGGGCCGGCGTTGTAGGCCGCCAGCGCCCGGTGCACGTCGCCGTAGCGGTCGAACATCGCCCGCAGGTAGCGCACGCCCCCGTCGATGTTCTCAGCCGCCTCGAAGGGCGCGACCACGCCGAGCTCGTCGGCCGTCGTCGGCATGAGCTGCATCAGCCCCTGGGCGCCCGCCCGCGACACGGCATTGGGGTCGAAGGCGGACTCGGCCGCGATCACCGCCTTGACGAGCGCCGCCTGGACGCCGTGGCGCCGCGCGAGGTACGCGATCAGCGCGTCGTAGGTGTCGTCGTCGGGGATGAGGATGCGCCGGGGCGCCGAGAGCGAAGCGCTCGCCCCGCGCCTCGGCACGCGCACCGGCTGATAGCGCCGGTCGGTCGGGCGATCGCTGAAGTGCAGGACCCCCCGGTCGTCGATGTAGGTGAAGATGCCGCTGCCGGCCCAGGCCGGCGCCGTGAGCCCCACCACGACGGCCAGGAAGGCCATCCGGCACACGAGCGCGCCCACCCGGCCGCGCGAGGCACGGCGAGCGAAGGAGCTCCTGGTGTGACGGGGATGGGGCGGCAATCGGTCCTCGCTCGCTCCGAGGGCCGCGGTGGGCCTTGGGGTCGATCGGCGGAACTCGGGCGTCTCCACCCACCGGGCGCCCCGGGGGGCGATTCGACCCCGCCCCACGCGGTCGTTAGACTCGCTCGTGGTTCGTGATGTTCTTCCTATCGGAGACCTCGCGGGCGGGCCTGAGCGCCCTTCTTCTTCATGTGCGCTACCGGACCGCACTGATCGTCACGCAGGCCGTCCCCCTGGGCACCCACATCGGACGAGGCCCTCCCCCTTTTACCGGGCCCTTCCGAGCGAGCCGCGTCCCCGATGACCGACCCCCAACGATTCGACTTCCTCGTGCTCGGCAGCGGCCTCGCCGGCCTGCACTTCGCCCTGCGCGTCGCGGCCCACGGCGAGGTCGCCATCGTCACCAAGCGGGCCAGCGACGACGGCGCGACGAGCTACGCCCAGGGCGGCATCGCCGCGGTCATGGCCGAAGGCGACAGCTTCGAGTCGCACATTCAGGACACCCTCGACGCCGGCGCCGGTCTCTGTGACGAAGACGTGGTGCGCTTCGTCGTCGAGCGCGGCCCCGAGGCGATCGACGCGCTGCTGAAGTGGGGCGTCGAGTTCGACTGCCACGAGGATCCCGCCGTCGTCGAGTCCAACCGCACACCCTTCGACCTCGGCAAGGAGGGCGGCCACAGCCGCCGACGCATCCTGCATTCCGCCGACGCGACGGGCCGCGAGATCACGACGAGCCTGCTGGCCCAGGCCCGGGCGCACCCGCGCATCCACTTCTTCGAGAACCACTGCGCGGTCGATCTGCTGACCTCGCACCGCTCGGGCCGCACCGAGCCGAACCGCGCGCTCGGCGCGTACGTGCTCGACGCGCGCTCGGGCGAGGTCATCCGCTTCCAGGCGCCGATCACGCTGCTCGCCACCGGCGGCGCGGGCAAGGTCTACCTGTACACGTCGAACCCCGACGTCGCCTCGGGCGACGGCATCGCGATGGCCTATCGAGCGGGCGCCACCGTCGCGAACATGGAGTTCATGCAGTTCCACCCGACCTGCCTCTACCACCCCGAGGCCAAGTCGTTTCTCATCACCGAGGCGGTCCGGGGCGAGGGCGGCGTGCTCCGTACCCAGTCGGGCGAGCCCTTCATGTCGAAGCATCACCCGCTGCGCGATCTCGCCCCCCGCGACATCGTGGCCCGCGCCATCGACACCGAGCTCAAGCGCTCGGGCGATGACTACGTGCTGCTCGACATCACGCACAAGCCGGCCGAGTTCATCCGCAAGCGCTTCCCGACGATCCACCAGCGCTGCCTCGACTTCGGGATCGACATGACGGAGCGGCCGATCCCGGTGGTCCCCGCCGCGCACTACTGCTGTGGCGGCGTGCGCACGAACCTCGACGGCGAGACCGACCTGCCCAACCTCTTCGCCGCCGGCGAGGTCACGAGCACCGGGCTGCACGGCGCGAACCGCCTGGCCTCGAACTCGCTGCTCGAGGCGGCCGTCTTCGCCGAGGCGGCGGCCGAGTCGGCGATCGCGCGCCACGGCGAGGTCGCGGCGCCCGAAGACGTCGCGCCCTGGCGCCACGGCGACGCGATCGAGAGCCACGAGGCGGTGATCATCACGCAGAACTGGGACGAGATTCGCCGCTTCATGTGGAACTTCGTCGGCATCGTGCGCAGCGACCGGCGCCTCGCCCGCGCACACCATCGCATCGAGATGCTCCACGACGAGATCAACCAGTACTACTGGAACTACCGCCTGACCCCCGACCTCGTCGAGCTTCGAAACCTCGCGGTCGTGGCCGGCCTCGTGATCGACGCCGCGCGGTTCCGCGGCGAGAGCCGGGGGCTGCACTACAACCTCGACCACCCCACGCGAGACGATGTGCACTTCGCCGCCGACACCCTGATCCAGCGGGGCGAGGCGGCGCGCATCCGGCCCTCCTAGGCCAGTGCCGGCCGGCCCCGCCCGGTCGCCCCCCTTCACGCCAGCTCGGCCCGGACCGAGCCGGCCCGTCCGACAGGGAGCCGTCCCCGCCCATGCGCGCGCGCCGCTCGACCGCCCGCACCGGGCCGAGGCCCCCTTCCACCGCGGCCCTGCTGACGGCCGCGGCGCTGCTCGTGCTCTGCGGCTGTGCGTCCGGGGCCCGGTCCCCCGAGACCAGCGCCGACTCGGCCGCGCAGCGCGGCGCCAGCGCCCGCGTGCCCCTGCCCGCCGCGTCGAGTGAAGAGGCAGAGCGCCAGCGCGCTGCGCGCCGCGCCACCCAGGACGCGCGCGCCTTTCTCATGCAGGAACGGCCCGAGGCGGCGCTCCGCGCCACCGGCCGCGGTCTCTACGCCTGGCCCGACGACCCGGCGCTCCTGCGCGAGCGCGCCCGGGCGCTCGAAGCGCTCGGGCGCAGCGACGAAGCGGCCGAGGCGCGCGCGAAGGCCGACCGCCTCGATCCGCCGCCGCGCCCCCTCCCCGAAGACGCCCTGCCCGGCTCGTTCGACGACCTGCTCGTCGTGATCCAGGCCCCCGAGCTCGACCTCGCGTCGCAGCGCGCGCGCCACGAGGCAACGTCTGCGATGGATCTGGAGCCGGCGCTCACCGCCCGACTCGCGACGCGGCTGCCGGGCGCCGTGATCGCGAGAGAGCGCGAGGCGAGCGCGCGCTCGGTCCCCGACGCCCGCGACTGGCTCCGCTCGCACGGGCGCCAGCGGATCGTCGGCGTCCACATCGTGCGCGCCTTCTGCGGCGAGTCGGTCAAGGATGGCCGCTACGCCGTCGCCACGATCCATCGCACGCAGCTCGGACCCGGGCCCGAAGACGACCAGGCGGACCAGGCGGACCAGGTGGACCAGGAGAGCACGACACAGCTCATCGACGGCCCCCTGCGATGGAGCGGAGCGCCGGACGAGCACGAAGCCGAGCGGTGCGCGCTCGCCGCGCTGTACCGCGCCCTCGAGCGCTGGCTCACCGAGCCCTCGTTCGGCGCGCGCGGCGATGGAGAGGCGGCGGCGCAGCAAGCCGAAGCCCCCGCCCTGCCACGCCAGTCGGTGCTCGCCCTCATGCCCGGGCTTCGCGCACGCGTCGAGGCCGAGCACGTCTCGGCGCGGCGGGCGCTCTTCGTGGGCGCCCTCGAGCGCGCCCTCGTCGCGTACGGTCACGCCGCCGCGCTCGATCCCGAGGACGCAGACATCACGAGCCACATCGTGGAGATCGAGGCCACCCTCGTACTCAACCGCGAGCTCGCGCAGCTCGAAGCGGAGCAACGCCGTGCGGCAGCCCGCGACGCACGGGTGCGAAGCGAGCGGGACGCGGCCGTCATCGCGATCGAGCGCGAGTCGTGGCTCCCGGCCGAGCTGACGCCCGCGCAGCGCGAAGCCCTCGAGTCACAGCTCGAGAGCGAGCGTCGCACACGAGACGATCTGCTCGCGACCCTCGCAACCGTGAGCGGCGACCGGCGCTCGGCCCACGTCCCCGAAGCGGCGCTCCGAGAGAGCGAGATCGTCGAGCCCGGTGCCATCGGCCCGAGACGCGCCCTCGCGCTGCTCGACGCGAGCCCGGGCGCAGGGCCCGCCGGTCACCCGACCGACTTCGACCCCGCCGAGGTGAAGCGCCGCCTGGCGGTGAAGACGCTCCACGGCCCCACCGGAAAGCTCGTCGCCCGCTACTACTTCGACGCCGCGTCGCTCGCCCAGACCGAGAGGGCCGAGAAGGCCGAAGAGGCCAACGGCGGGAACCCGGTGCCGCCCGTACTGGTCGAAGAAGACGTGAGCGCGAACGGACGACTCGATCGCTGGACCGCCTACGCCGGGGGGGTGCGGACCGCCGTGTGGGAGGAGCGTCGCGAGGAGTCGATGCCCGATCTCCACGCGATCTACGCGGGCGACGGCCGCGCGCTCGTGCGGCTCGAGCTCGACGACGGCTACGACGGCCAGCCCGACCGCGTGTACGAGTACGAGAGTGGCGTGCTGGTGCGCGCCGCCCACGACACGAACGGCGACGGCTGGCTGGACCGTTTCGATTGGTTCGACGCCGACGGTCGGGTGGCGCTGCGCGAAGAGGACGTCACCGGCGACCAGCGCATCGACGTGCGAAGCACGTTCCGGAACGGGCGGCTGGTCAAGCGCGAGCTGATGGACGCCGGGCGACCGGGCGAAGAGTGATGAAGCAACGCACGGCGCGACGCCATCGATGGACGCGTTCGATCGCCGCCAGCGCGTGTGCGCTCATCGTCGGGGTCGCCAGCGCGGCGCACGCGGTCATCATCGACTCCGGCGACGGCGCGGGCAACATCGATCCTCCGCCCGACTTCCCGTGGTGGCACCACGTCGACCAGCGCCTCGGTGGCACGTCGATCATCTACCTCGGCAATGGCTGGGTGCTGACGGCGCGGCACGTCGGCATGGGCAGCCTGCTCTACGGCGGCACGCGATACGAGCCCGATCCCGACACGGCCGTGACCTTCGGCGACCCCGACTCGCCCACCGACCTCATCGCCTTTCGCCTCGCAAGGGGCAAGCCCTGGCCCGCGCTGCGGTTGATGGAGTTCGCCGCGACGACACCCGTGCCGGGTGAAGAGGTGTTGATGATCGGCAACGGGCGCAACCGTGGCAGGCGGCTCCGCGACGAGAGGCAGGGCGCAAACTCTCCGCTCGGCTGGGGCTGGTCCGCGGGCTCGAAGAAGCGCTGGGGCACGAACCGCGTCGCGGCGCCCTACCAGGTGATCGATCACGGCGACACGTCGACGCTCGCGTTCTCGACGCGCTTCGACTCGCTCTTCATGGCAGGCGCAACGCCGCACGAGGCTCAGGCCGCCACCGGCGACAGTGGCGGCGCGGTCTTCAAGCGGCGCGACGCCAACGACCCCGACAGCGAGTGGGTGCTCGCTGGCGTCATCTTCACGGTGAACCATCCGAACGGTGGCCCACTCGAGACGGCCCTCTACGGCGACTACACCCATGCCGCCGACCTCAGCGTCCTCCGCGACGAGCTGATCGAAGCCGTGCGGCCGCAGTGCGCGAACGAGCGCGACGACGACGGCGATGGCCTGACCGACCACCCGACCGACGCCGACTGTGAGAGCGCCCATGACGACGAGGAAGCGGATGGCTCGAGCCAGCCGGCCGCGCCCGACCCGTTCTGGCTGCAGGGCATCACCATCGCGGCCGCCTCGGCCGCGCTGATCTACGCGGTCACTCGGGGGTCACGTACGCGGCGTTGATGCCGCCATCGACGAGGAAGGTCGTCCCCGTCACGTACGACGACTCGTCGCTCGCGAGAAAGAGGGTCGCATTCGCGATCTCTTCGGCCTCGGCGAGGCGCCCGAGCGGGATGTGGACCAGGCGCCGAGCCCGCTTGGCGGGGTCGGCCAGGAACTCCTCGAGCAGCGGCGTGTTGACCGGCCCCGGGCAGAGCGCGTTCGCGCGAATGCCCTGGCGCGCGTATTCGACCGCGATCTCGCGCGTCATGGCGAGCACCGCGCCCTTGCTCGCCGTGTAGGCGATCTGCGAGGTCGCCGCGCCGACCACCGCGACGAACGAAGCGGTGTTGATGATCGAGCCGCCTCCCGACTCGAGCATCGCGGGCAGGCCGTGCTTGCAGCCGAGGAACACGCCCTTGGCGTTCACGTCCATCACGAGATCCCAGGTACCGAGTGGCGTGTCGACGGGCGAGCCGTCGTCGTCGGGGAAGATGCCCGCGTTGTTGAAGAGCACGTGCAGTCCACCGAGCTCGGCCGTGCAGCGGCCGACCGCGTCGCGCACCTGCTCGTCGACGGCCACGTCGCACGCAATGGCGAGGGCGCGGCCGCCCGCTCCCTCGATGGCCTCGACCGTGCGCCGGCCGGCGTCTGCGTCGCGATCGCACACGGCGACCGCGGCCCCCTCGCTCGCGAAGAGCAGCGCCGTCTTCAAACCGATGCCGCTGCCCGCGCCCGTGATGAGCGCCGTCTTGCCCTCGAGCCGCTTTGTCATCGTGCGAACCCCTCCTCCGGGTCCCAGGAGCTGACGGCCCGACTGAGGCCGTCGATGAGCAGATGGAGATCGGCGCTGCGTGACACGCCCTCGTGATCGGACCAGCCACGCTCCACCCGGTTCCAGCGGATCGTCGGCGGCAGCTCGATCTGCACGCCCGCCTCCGCGGGCCGGTTCACCGGGTTGCGGGGATGCTGGCCGCGCAGCTCCTTCGGCACCCTTTCGAGGTCGTCGACGACCTCGTAGGGCTCGGACAGCACGGCGCGCAGATGCGAAGCCACGTGTCCCGCGAGCGCCCGGTTCTGGCCACCGATCAGCAGATGGTGCCACGACGTCTCCCGGCCGTAGCCATGAATCGAGATCGCGACGTCGACGTGCGAGAGGAAGCAGGCCAGCGCGTCGGACTCGGCCGGGTCGAAGGCCAGCGAAGAGACGTGCTGCCTGAGCGGCGCCTGCTGCAGCACCGCATAGAGCGAGGCGCCCGTGCGCTCCGCGACCTCACGCGCAACCGCGTCGGTGCTGCGCTCGAGGTTGCCGCCGTGATACGCCATGAGGCCCATGCGTCCGCGCAGCTCGCAGACTTCGGTCACTTCGGGGCGTGCGAGCAGCGAGGCGAGCATCGCGCGCGGCTACTCGGAGACTTCTTCGTGGCCGAGCGCGCGGAGCGCGTCGCGCACCCTGGCCGCCGCCTCGGCGAGCGCGTCCTGGCTCGCGGACGTATCGGCGTTGCGGAAGTTGACGTCGCCCTCCGACCAGATCGGCACGACGTGGACGTGCAGGTGGTTCACCTCCATGCCGAGGATCAGCGTGGCGATCCGCTCGGGCGAGAAGGCCTGCATCAACGCACGGCCGACCTTCTGCGAGACACGAGCCAGGTGCGCGTAGACGTCGGGCTCCGCGTCGAGCCAGTGGTCGATCTCGGCGCGCGGCACGACGAGGCAGTGGCCGGGCTTGAGCGGCGCGATCGAGAGGAAGACGACGCAGACGTCGTCCTTCCACACGAAGTGCGCCGGCAGCTCGCCCTCGATGATGCGCGTGAAGAGCGTGGGCATGCGTTCCTCCAGGCTTGGACCAGGCCTCAGGCTGCGCTCGGGGCGTCGCGGATCGCCCTGTCGCGCGGCCGACGGATCGACCGAAAAGGTCGCAATCACCGAGAGTTACGCCAGCACTCGCACGAGCGCAACGGCCTCGCCACACCCTGCAGCGCTCACCCTTCGTCTGCTAATCTCGGCGCCTCGCGGGCGTGCCCCCCGCGCATTCACCCACACGATTCACACGCAGGGCGCGGGACCCGCACACGGCCCGCAGCCGCGATCCCCACACGGGGACGAAACAGAGGAGCGCCACCATGAGCAGGAAGGTCTACGTCGTCGGTGTTGGCATGACGAAGTTCGAGAAGCCCGGAGGCCGGGACTGGGACTACCCGGACATGGCCCGCGAGGCCGGCACCAAGGCGATCGAGGACGCGGGCATCGCGTTCGAGGACATCGAGCAGGCGGCCGTTGGCTACTGCTACGGCGACTCGACGGCGGGCGAGCGCGCCTTCTACGAGCTCGGCCACTCGGGCATCCCGATCTACAACGTGAACAACAACTGCTCGACGGGCTCGACGGCGCTCTTCATGGCCAAGCAGTTCATCGAGGGCGGCCTCGCCGACTGCACCATGGCGCTCGGCTTCGAGAAGATGGAAAAGGGCTCGCTCGGCATCAAGTACACCGACCGCACCAACGCCCTCGACAAGCACTTCGGCATCATGAACGAGAAGCGCGGGTTCGTGAAGGCGCCGCCGGCTGCGCAGATGTTCGGCAACGCGGGCATCGAGCACATGGAGAAGTACGGCACCAAGCCCGAACACTTCGCCAAGATCGGCTGGAAGAACCACAAGCACACGGTCAACAACCCGTACTCGCAGTTCCAGGACGAGTACAGCCTCGAGGACATCCTGAACGCACCCCAGGTCTTCGGCCCGCTGACCAAGCTGCAGTGCTGCCCGACGAGCGACGGCTCGGGCGCCGCGATCCTCGCCAGCGAGGACTTCATCAAGAAGCACGGCCTCGAGGCCAAGGCAGTCGAGATCCTCGGCATGGCCATGACCACCGACTACCCGTCGAGCTACGAGGGGTCGATGATCAAGATGGTCGGCCAGGACATGACGATGAAGGCCGCGGCCAAGGTCTACGAGCAGAGCGGCTACGGGCCCGAGAACGTCGACGTCGTCGAGCTGCACGACTGCTTCTCGTGCAACGAGCTGGTCACGTACGAAGGCCTGGGGCTCTGCCCCGAAGGCAAGGCCGGCGAGTTCATCGACGCCGACGCCTTCACCTACGGCGGCCAGACCGTGGTCAACCCGTCGGGCGGCCTGATCTCGAAGGGCCACCCGCTCGGCGCCACCGGCCTCGCGCAGTGCGCCGAGCTCAACTGGCAGCTGCGCGGCGAGGCCGACAAGCGCCAGGTCGACGGCGCGAAGCTCGCGCTGCAGCACAACCTCGGCCTCGGCGGCGCCGCCGTGGTCGCGATGTACAAGAAGGCCGAGCTCTAGTCAGCTCGCTCTTCGACGGATCGATCGGGGCCCCGGTGGCACACCACCGGGGCCCTCTTCGTTTCGGGGCCCGGCCAGACCCTGGATGGCCCTTCACGGGAGCGTGCTTCCCCCTACTCTCTGCGGCACCGATGTCCTCGCCCGTTCCCGAAGCCGAAGCGATCCCCCTCGCGCGCAAGATCGTGTTCGCCTTCGGCGATCACACGGTCAACGTCGCGCTCTCGGCGCTCTCGCTCGTCTTCTTCTTCTTCTTGACGACGGTCGCCGGGCTCGAGCCCTGGCGGGCCGGCGCGCTCGTCTGGGTCGCACGCATCGTCGACGCGGTGAGCGACCCGATGATGGGCCGCATCTCCGATCACACGCGCACGCGCTTCGGCCGCAGGCGCCCCTGGTTCCTGATCGGCGCTGTGCCTTTCGGGCTCTCGTACGCGCTCCTCTGGCAGGTGCCCTTCGCGGGTCAGACCGCGATGATGATCTACTACCTGATCGTCTACGTCGCGCTCGCGCTCTCGATGACCGTGCTCTCGGTGCCCTACATGGCGCTGATCCCGGAGTGGAGCCGCGACTTCGACGAGCGCACGTCGATGAACACCGTGCGCGCGGTCTTCGCCGTGCTCGGCACCATGGTGGCGGCGGCGATCCTCAAGTTCGCGGAGCTGCTCGGCGACGACGCCGCGGCCTTCGGGCTGCTGGGCGCGATCTTCGGTGTGTGGCTGACGCTACCCTGGCTCGCCGTGTTCTTCGCCAGCCAGGAGCCTCGGAGCGACGTCGCCCCCGTCGACTCGCCCGGCATCGTCGAGAGCCTGCGCACCCTCGCGAGCCACGGCAGCTTCCTGCGACTCTGCGGCCTCTACATCGGCGCGCGCATCGCGGTCGACCTGCTCGGACTCGCGTTCCCCCTCTACATGACGGTATGGCTCGGGCGCAAGAGCGAGACGAGCTGGGTGCTGCTGCTCATGCTCTGCGTCGTGGTCGCGTCGCTGCCGGTCTGGCTCCGCATCTCGCTCCACACCGACAAGCACAAGGTCTTCGTCGGCGGCGCGGCCTGGTTCGCGCTCATGCTGTTGGGCATC
>CAYYSY010000189.1:0-7773 GCA_964474355.1 uncultured Spirochaetaceae bacterium
GATCGACGCGGTCGATCCACCGGCGCGCGAGTGGATCCGCAGCTACGCCGGCGCGTCGGTCGACGCCGAGCTCGCCGTGCTCGACGGCCCCCTGGCCTTCCGGCCCGGCCTGCAGGGCAGCGCCAATCCCTTCTTCGACTGGCCGGGTACGTTCGCCGACTACGTCGAGCGCGTCCCCGACGGCCGGCTTCGCTTCCTGGTGGCGCGCCTGACATCGTTCCAGTCGCCCGAAGGGTCGGGCGAGGCGCTCCCGCCCGACGTCGCGGCGCTGCTCGCGTCGGCGCAGAGCGAGGTCGAGAGCCGCGGCACATGGCTCGTCGATCGCGACCCGAGCCTGCCGGCCGCGATGTCGGCGGGCAACCTGCTGCTGCTCCAGCCCACCGTCGACGCGCTGCGCTCCCAGGACATCGGCGTGCGCGACGATGCCGACGCGGCGTTCGTCGGAGGCGCCAAGAACATCCGCGGCTACGCGTCGTGGGGCAGCAATGACGGTCACGAGCCCATGCAGCGGACCTACGGCGAGCACGCGGGCGTGCACTACCCGGGGCGCTTCGCGACCCGCTCACTCGCGAGCGATCTCGTCAGCACCAACGCGCGCACGTTCACGAGCCCGGCAACCTACGGTCAGTCGCTGGTCGCCGACCTCATCCACGCAGGCGCGAGCGCGGCGACCGGGCACGTGGCCGAGCCGACGCTGGGCGCCGTAGCGAGGCCGTACGTGCTGCTGCCGCGCTTCGCGGCGGGCGAGCTCGCGATCGAGGCCTACTTCAAGTCGCTTCCCTATCTCGGCTGGACCCACGTCTTCGTGGGCGACCCCCTGATGCGCCTGCCCGACGAGCACGCGCAGCAGCTGAGAGGCGACCGCGACGGCGATCAGATCCGCGATGTGAAGGACAACTGCCTGCACGTCCCCAACACGAATCAGCGTGATACCGACGGCGACGGCGTGGGCAACGTCTGTGACGCCGACGTCGATGGCGACGGCGTCGTCACGACGTCCTTCGGGCGCATCTTCCCGTCGGCGGCGCGAGGGGACGTCGAGTGGATCGCGCTGACCGCCCAGAACGGCCCGTACGATCCCGACCACGACCTCGACGGCGACGGCTTCGTCGACGAGCGCGACGTCGCGATCGCGCAGCTCGGCCTCTTCAGGCCTCCAGGCCCGTCTATTCCGGCACGGGTACGAGCGGAATCGGCAGGCGGATCGTGAACTCGGTGCCCTGACCGGGCTCGCTCTCGAAGTCGAGATCACCGCCGTGCTCGCGCACGATCGCGAAGCTGATCGCGAGGCCGATGCCAGTGCCCTCCCCTTCCGCCTTCGTCGTGTAGAAGGGATCGAAGATCCGCTCCTGGATCTCCTCGGGGATGCCGGGCCCGTTGTCTCGCACCCGGATCTCGACGTCTTGTCCGACGCGCCGTGTGGTGAGCTCGATGCGCGGGTCGACGCGTCCGGCGAGCGCCTGCCGCGCGTTGTCGATGAGGTTCAGCAGCACCTGCACGAGATGCTCCGCCGAGCCTCGCACGGTCGGCAGCGACGCCGCCTCCTGGACCCGCACACGCAGATCCGAGCCACCGCGCAGCCGCGCCATCTTGATCGAGTCGTCGACGACCGCGTGGACGTCGACGTCGCCCATCTCGCCGGTGCGAAGCCGCGAGAAGCGGCGCATGCGCTCGATCGTGCCCGAGATCCGGTCGACCCCGTGCAGGCTCTCGTCCGCTGCCGCGGCCATGTCGAGCAGGTTCGCGGCGTCGGGATCGCCCTCGCCCTTCTCCTCGGCAAGGAGCGCCGTTACGCGCTGGATGTGCGCGAGATTCGATTTCACGAACGAGAGCGGGTTCTTGATCTCGTGCACGATGCCCGCGCTGAGGCTCGCCGTGGTCTCGAGGCGCTGGCTCTGACGCAGGATCGTGCCCAACCGCTTCCACTCGGTGCGGTTGCGGAGCAGCGCGTAGAAGCTCGTCCGCTCGCCGTCACCGGCGCGCACCGCCGCCGCGTTCACCTCGACGCAGCGCTCGTCCTCGGTGTCGAACTCGACCTGAAGCGACTCGCCGGTCACGATCAACCGGTCGATGGCATCGACGAGCCCGATGGCGGCGGTCTCTTCAGCGAGGTCACCGAGCACGCGTGTAAGCGGCTCGCCTTCGAGCGCCCCGGCTGGCCGCCCGAGCAGCTTCTCGGCGGCGGGGTTCACGTCGACCACGTGCCCGCTCGCGTCGGCGAGGATCACGCCCTCGACGAGATGGTCGATGACGTCGCGCCGAGCCATCGGCAGGGTCTCGAGCACCCGATGACGCCAACTCAGCACGAAGAGCAGGGCAGCGGAGATCGCGATGAAGGTCACGGTGAGGTCGAAGTGCAGGTAGATGCCCGTGATCGGGCTCGCCACGAACGGCATCAGCACGACGCCGGCCAGGGCCAGCCCCCGGCGCGTATCGCCAGCCCGCATCATCCGCACGGCGGCGCCCAGATAGATGATCGTGCCGACGCACATCAGCATGACTCCCCAGCCGAGGCCGACCCAGAAGAGCGGGCCAGCCCAGGTCTCGGGGTGCTGCTGGTTGAGCATGGGGTCGAAGTCGAGGACGAAGAGCCGATGGCCCGGGTTCGTCACCACCGCAAGCGCCGTCATGGCCGGCGGCACCAGCAGGCCGATCAGCCAGCCGGGCTGCTCGTCGAACACGTCGAGCCGCGTGTGGTGGACCGCGAGGATCACCCAGACGGGCGGCGTCAGGAACACGCCGAGGTAGAGCGCCATCGCGGCGAACTGGGCCACCGATCCAGGCGGGACCGACTTGAAGATCGCGTACCCGGCGCTCCACAGCGCGAGCGAGCCCGCCAGGGTCAGGAGCAGCCCATGCAGCTGGGTGCGCTCCGACCTCGAGGTCAGGTAGATCGCTCCGCCCGCCAGCCCCAACGTGGTGGCCGTGAGCGCAATGACGGTCCAGTCCATTACCACTCCGAAAGTGGGCCACACGTGCGGCGCCATCGGTCGGATCGGACCTCTAGAGGGCATGATTGAGGGTGCTAGAGGGAGGGCGCCGATGAGGTCCGGCTGAGCCGTAGGGGCGGCCACGTCCGTGCTGAATGAAGCAGCGCTGTAGCTATCCGTCGTGTCCGGAGCCGAGCCTCGTGATGAGGCTCGAGGTGTCGAAGCGACCGCCACCCCCCGTGTCGACCTCGGCATAGAAGCGGTCGACGAGCTCGGTCACGGGCAGCTCGGCCCCGCTCCTGGCGGCCTCGGCCAGCGCGATGCCGAGATCCTTTCGCATCCACTCGACCGCGAAGCCGAAGTCGAACTCACCCCGGATCATCGTCGCGGCGCGATTGTCCATCTGCCACGACTGCGCCGCGCCCTCCTTGATGACGTCGACGACGCGGTCGGCATCGAGCCCGGCCTGCTGCGCGAAGTGGAGCCCTTCGGACAGCGCCTGCAGGAGCCCGGCGATGCAGATCTGGTTCACCATCTTCGCGAGCTGCCCGCTGCCGGCGGGGCCGAGCAGTGCGTGCTTCTTCGCATAGCAGGCGAGCAGCGGCGCGGCGCGCGCGTAGTCGCGCTCGTCGCCGCCCACCATCACCGTCAGCCGCCCCTGCTCGGCGCCGGACTGACCGCCGGAGACCGGCGCGTCGAGCATTGCCGCACCACGGTCCCGAGCCTCGCCCGCGAGGGTGCGCGCGATCTCGGCCGAGGCCGTCGTGTGATCGATGAAGAGCGCCCCTTCGCCGAGGGTCTCGAATGCGCCGCCCGGACCGAGCGTGATGGCGCGCAGATCGTCGTCGTTGCCCGTGCAGGCGAGCACGAAGTCGGCGCCCTCTGCGGCCTCGGCCGGTGTCGCCGCGGCGCGACCGGCATGGGCCGCGAGCCAGCGCTCGCGCGGGGCGTCGGAGCGGTTGTAGACCGTGACATCGAAGCCGGCCGCGGCGAGATGCCCCGCCATCGGTCCGCCCATGACGCCGAGACACAAGAATGAGACACGTACGCCGGGCTCGCTCACACGCCCCGACCCAGCAGGTCGGCGTTGCGCGAGCCGGACACCACGACCTTCCCCTCGTCGACCATCGGCAGTCCGTCGCGGAAGCGCACCTCCTGCGTGCGCACGCGCGGCACCTTCGCACCGGGCAGCAGCACGCCTATCAGGTTCAGGGGATCGACCGCCGAGAGCGTGACGATCTCGCCCGGCTCGCCCTTCTCGCTGCGCCGCTCGATGCGCCGCACGCGCCGCATCTGCTCGACGGCCTCGGGCAGCGCGTACTGCTCGCCGACGAAGCCCGAAACGAAGCGGCCGCCGCGCACGATCCCCCGCGCCTCCATGCGCCGGAACGCCCAGAGCAGATCGCGCCACGGCACGCTCATCGGCTCGCGCGCGACCAGATCGCGGAACACGACGCCCCAGCGCACGAGCAGCTGCTCGGCCACGGCCTCGGCGAGCGCGTCCGGGTCGTCGATGGGCGTCACGCTCGGCAACAGGCTCCAGCGCCCCTCGGCGGCGCCGCTGGGGCCGTTGCGGAGCCCGCGGCGCAGGCCGCGCCGGGCGCGCTCGCGCGCGCGGGTCCTGGCCCAGCGCTCGCGCGCCCCGAGCAGCGAGCGCACGGCCTGGAACCCGTCGGCCGTCACGATGCCGCGACCCACCAGGCTCCAGAGTCCCTCCTCGATCTCGACCGGCAGGCGATCGAGCCGCGCCTCGAGGTCGGCGTGGAAGAGCGCACCGGTCTCGCGCAGGCACGCGAGGATGTCGGCCGCCGCCCCCGCGCCCGGGTCGCCGGGCCGCGCCGCACCGCGCACCGCCTGGAGCAGCCAGGGCAGATCGCTCCGCAGCGCGAACGCGATGGGCGTCGCGCGCGAAGGCACCGCGCCGCGCCGATCCTTCACGCGCGCCGCTTCGTCCGAGTCGTCGCTCCGCGCCGCGTCGGCGCGCACGCTGAGTCGCCCCCACACCACCTCGCCGGCCATGCAGAGCTCGTCGAGCCAGCCGGGTCGATAGTCCGAGATGCGCGCGGGCAGGATCGACTCCTCCCACGCCCCGGCGGCGAGCTCGATGCCCTGCAGCTGCTCGACCACGCCCGCCACCCCGGGCCGGCCCGAGTGTCGCCGCCCCGGCGCCACCCGCTGCCAGCGCAGCAGGAAGCGCATGCAGTCCTGGGCGCTGACCGGCTCGATCTCGCTGCGAAGCCGCGCCTGGGTGTAGCGATGGATGCGCGAGAGCAGTCGGCGCGCGCAGAACTGCTCGGTCGCGAGGCCCGGATCCATCGTCTCGAAGGCGCCGCGCAGCACCGCGCCCTCGCCTTCGAGCGCCGCGAGCGAGATCTCCACCGTGCTCTCGTCGAGGCCGAGATGAGAAGCCAGGCCCGCGGCCGTGATCGGGCCGGACACGTCGAGGTGCCCGCGCACGGCCTCGCGCGCCGCGACCTCGGCCGTCGCCGGCTCGCCCACACGAAGATGACCGGGGAGGTCGCGGTCGGGCTCGAACGTAGTACCGGGCAGCAACGCCTCGATGCCGAGCCTCCGCTCGGCAGCGCACGCGAAGCGCCGCCCCTCGCGCGTGTAGCCGTACGCGCGGCCCGACTCGATGAGCGGCTCGAGCAGCGCTTCGAGGTCGGGGTCGACCGGCCAGACCCCGAGCGAGAGCAGCAGATCGTGCAGCTCGTCGGCGTCGCGCGGGTCGGGCGCGACCTCCTCGCGCACGCGGTCGATGGCCTCGGGGTCGAGCTTCGCGAGCTCGCGCGCCTCGACCGGGAGCCCCCGGCGCAGCTGCACTGCTCGCGTGCGGCGCTCTTCGAGGGGTGCGTCGTCGAGGAACGTGTAGGGCCGGCCGTTCAGGATCTCGTGGCTCAGCAGCGAGGGCTCGGTCGTGTCGACACAGTGCGCGAGCACCCGGCCCTGCTCGATGCCTTCGACCAGCTGGCGGAGCCCCTCCACATCCATCGCCTCGTGCAGGCAGTCGTGGACCGTCTGCTTCACGATCGGCTGGTCGGGGATCTCGATCGGGAACGTCACGTTCTCCTGGCAGGCCGCGTTGTTCGGGAAGAGCGCGGCCATGAAGTCGTCCGCTTCCATCCTTTGAATGGGGGGCGGGTTCCGCTTGCCACCGCGGAAGCGCAAGATCGCGAGCGAGCGGTTCAGGTTCCAGCGCCAGCGCGCCTGGAACATGGGCGAGTCGAGCACGGCCTGGCTGAGCGTGTCCTCCACCGCCTCCGACTGCAGGTATCGCGGCACGCCGTCGAGCGGGAAGCTGTGGTGGGGGCCCAGCGAGAGCACCATGGCGTCGTCGTTGGCCGCCGCCTGCAGCTCGTCGTTGAACGTGCGGCAGAACTTCTTTCGCAGCGAGAGACACAGCGCGCGATTGATCGCCCCGCCCAGCGGCGAGTGGATCACGAGCTGCATGCCCCCCGCCTCGTCGAAGAAGCGCTCGTAGACGAGCCGGTCGCACGTGGGCAACGTGCCGAGTGAGACGTAGGACGCGCGCAGGTACGCGTAGATCTGCGACGCCGGCTCGCCGGTGACGCCCGCCTCGCGCTCGAGCCAGGCCTCGGCGCCGGTGCGGTCGCCCCGCTCGATGAACGGGATCAACGCCGAGCGCAGGGCAGAGACCTCGTCGCTGAGCTCCTCGCTGCGCGACGGCGACTCGCCCAGCCAGAACGGAATCGTCGGCGGCGCCCCCGCAGCGTCGACCACCCGTAGCACCCCGTTCTCGACCCGCCGCACCCGCCAGCTCGTCGAGCCGAGCAGGAAGATGTCGCCCGCGACGCTCTCGACGGCGAAGTCCTCGTCGACGCTGCCGACGTACGTGTCGTCGGGATCGGCGATGACGCGGTAGTCGGCGACGTCGGGGATCGCCCCGCCCGAGGTCAGCGCCGCGAGTCGTGCGCCCCGGCGCCCGACCAGCTTGCCGTTCACGCGGTCGCGGTGCAGATACGCGGCGCGCTTGCCGCGGCCGGTCTGGATGCCCTCGGAGAGCATCTCGACGACCTGATCGTGATCGCTGCGATCGAGCTCGGCGAAAGGCGCCGCGCCGCGCATCAGCTCGAAGAGCCCGTCCTCGTCCCAGTCGTCGGCCGCGCAGGCGGCGACGATCTGCTGGGCGAGGATGTCGAGCGGCGCCTTCGGCGGTCGAAGCGCATCGAGCCGGCCGCCCTTCACGCCACGCAGCAACGCCGCGCACTCGACCAGCTCGTCGCGACTCGTGGGAAAGAGCCGCCCCTTCGGCAGGCCACCCAGGAAGTGACCACTTCGCCCGACCCGCTGCAGGAACGTGGCGAGGCTGCGGGGCGAGCCCACCTGGCAGACGAGCTCGACCGGCCCCACGTCGATGCCGAGCTCGAGCGATGCCGTCGCGACGAGCGCCTTCAGCTCGCCCGCGCGAAGCCGCGCCTCGACGCGCAGCCGCCGCTCCTTCGAGAGCGAGCCGTGATGGGCGGAGACGCCGTCCTCGCCGAGGCGGTCCATCAGCTCGTGCGCGAGGCGCTCCGCCATGCGGCGCGTGTTCACGAACACGAGCGTCGTACGGTGCTTCTCGACCTCGTCGGCGATCTGCCGGAGGATGTCCGCCATCTGCTCGCCCGAGGCGACGGCCTCCATCTCGCCGGCGGGCAGCTGCAGCGCGAGGTCGAGCGCGCGTTTGTGCCCCTCGTCGACGATCGTGCAGCGGGGGCGGCCGTCGGGCTCGGTCCGCTCCTTGCCTGCGCCAATCAAGAGACGCGCGACCGTCTCGATCGGCCGCTGCGTCGCCGACAGGCCGAGCCGAGCCGGGCGCACGTCGCAGAGCGCGTCGAGCCGC
>CAYYSY010000190.1:0-3000 GCA_964474355.1 uncultured Spirochaetaceae bacterium
AGGCGCCGGGCGTCTATCCGCAGCTGCAGAAGAGGACGAAGGCGCTCGCGCAGGGCTTCGAGAGCGCGGCTGCGGAGGCGGGCGTGCCGCTCTGCACCCGGGCGATCGGCGGCATGTGGGGCTTCTTCTTCCACCCCGGGCCCGTCGACGACTTCACGGCGGCGCAGGGCGCGGACATCGAGCGCTTCAAGGTCTTCTTCGCGGCCATGCTCGAGCGCGGCGTGTATCTGGCGCCGTCGGCGTTCGAGGCGGGGTTCGTCTCGCTGGCCCACACCGACCGCGACATCGACACCACGATCGCTGCCGCGCGCGAGTCGTTCGCGGTCGCGGCGAAGGCGCGCTGACGCGCCCCGTTCGTTGAGTGCCGCGAGGCCCTCGGCTATGCTGCGCGCCGCTTCGGGACGGGCGCATCTGCCCGTGATCATTGCTGAAATCCATTGGCTGAAATGCATTGAGAGCCGGCCTTGCCGGGTGCGCGTGCGCCGCGGTGCCCCGACGCAGGAGACCATCACGCCGCCCACAGACGACACGACCGAGGGCCGCCGCCGCGAGGACGAGGACGTCCGAGGCGGCCGGCTCGCCCGCGCGGCCACGTCGGGCCGGGGTGCGGCGTACGAAGGCGCCATGGAGGCGATCTTCGCGATCCTCATCGCGGTGGGGCTCGGCTACTGGGCGGACCAGCACTTCGGGACCGAGCCGACCTGGCTGATCGTTGGCGCCGTGATCGGCTTCGCGGCCTTCGTGTTGCGGCTGTTCCGGATGGGCAAGCTGATCCAGGAGACCGGCGACGGGGACGGCGCGGAAGCGCCGGAAACGTCGCCGCAACGGTCGGTTGCGTCCCGATCGGCCGACTCGAACGGGATACTCGGGGGGGCAGATCGACGTCCCTCCGGCGATGAAGACGGGGATGACGAGAGGGGGTGAGACGGACGCGGCGGATCGCTGATCCGCCGGGTGGGTCCGCCCGATCTCCGACCCCGGCGATGGCAGAAGGCCATGAAGTTGGAGCGCGTCGAAAGACTGAATCTGACGTTGAGCGCGGGCGCGGTTGCTGCGACCTTCGCGTTCGCTTCACCCCACGTGGCTTCGAGCCTCGCCATCGGCGCGGCCCTCGAGGCCATGAACTTCGGGGCCCTGGTTCGCGGGGCCCGGATCTATCTGGGGGGAGGTGAGCAGGGGTCCGGTCCGTGGCTGGCCCTGTTCAGCGTGCGATTCATTCTGCTCGGCGCGGGCATCGTGCTGGCCATGCAGGCGGGAGCGCACCCGGTGGCGCTGGTCTGTGGGCTCTCGATCGCGATCCCGACGGTGCTGATCGACGGCTGGCTGAACCGACCGGAGATCGATCCCGAGGCACCGGCCGAAGGTGGGTGGGGCGAGTGGAGCGTGCCGCCGCCCGACGACGAGAGCTGGGACCGCTACAGCATCTGGCGGCCCACGGCGGAAGAACATGGGCCGCAGGTGCTCGATGGGCCGCAGGTGCTCGATGAGCCGCAGGCGCTCGATGGGCCGCAGGCGCTCGAACAGCCGAGCGAGCAGCGCGAAGTAGAAGCAGAAGCACCGGAAGAGAATCAGGACGAGAGGCAGTCCGAACGATGAACGTCTTCGTCAATCTCGAACACGTCATTCACGTGCCCTGGGTCGTGATCTCGGCGAGCTTTGCCGCGATCCTGATCCTCTTCGCCGGCATGCGCGTGCGCTCGGCGATCGCGGATGGTGGTGGCGTGCTCCCCGACGAGGGCTTCACGCTCCGCAACGCCCTCGAGGTCGTGGTCGAGCAGCTGAGCGATCTCGCCGAGATGACGATCGGCGACGAGTATCGCCGCTACTTCCCCATCGTCGGCACGATCTTCCTCTTCGTGCTCATCTCGAACGTCATGAGCCTCTTTCCCGGCCTGCTCGGTAGCACGAGCGACGTCAACACGACGACCGCCTGGGCGATCATCTCGTTCGTCGTCTACAACTACGTCGGCATCACGACCCACGGCTGGAAGTACATCTACCAGTTCATGGGCCCGTCGATCATCAACCTGAAGGTCGGCGATGGTCACTGGCACATCCGCCTGCTGGCGCCGCTCTTCCTGCCGCTCGAGCTGGTGCTGCACCTCGCGCGCATCATCACGCTGTCTGTTCGTCTCCTCGCCAACATGTTCGCCGATCACCTCGTCGTCGTGACATGGCTGGGTCTCGTACCTGCCGTCGTGCCGGCAATCTTCCTCGGCCTCGGTCTGCTGGTCAGCTTCCTGCAGGCTGCGGTGTTCGCGCTGCTCACCATGATCTACATCGGTCAGGCCCTCGAGGAGGCGCACTGACCGGAGCAAGACCAGCACCACCCGGGCCGGCGGCCGCTCGCTGCGTCCGGTCGGCAACACGACCTTCACTCAACCTGCTCGACCCTTCTTTCCCAAGAAGCTCATCCACAAGGAAATCGACATGCGCAAGTTCATTCGCCTCGCCCTCTGGACGATCGTCGCTCTCACGGTGCCCGCCGTGGCCTTCGCGGCCGAAGGTGGCGGCGGCGGCAGCATGGGTCCCGGCCTCGGCGCCGGTCTCGCCGTCGGCCTCGCTGGCCTCGGCTGCGGCATCGGCCAGGGCATCACCGCCGGCAACACCACCGCCGGCATCGCGCGCAACCCCGGCTCGGCCGGCGCGCTCTTCGTCAACTTCATCCTGGGCATGGTGCTCATCGAGTCGATCGCGATCTACGGCCTCGTGATCGCGTTCCAGCTCCAGGGCAAGATCTGATCCGCGCCCGGGTCGGCCTCAGGCCGCGCCCGGGCATCGGCTCCACACGCGCGCTTCTTCGCTTGCGGCGCGCCCCGGGTCGAGCACCTCTGCGCCGGGCCGGTCCTTCGTGACTGCGCCCGGCGTTCGTGCTTGCGGTCACCCAAGCCGGCGCGTCGCGCGTTCGTGCTTGCGGTGACCAAAGCCGGCGCGTCGCGCGTTCGTGCTTGCGGTGACCAAAGCCGGCGCGTCCCGCGGTGGTGCTTGTGGTCACGCAAG
>CAYYSY010000191.1:0-14658 GCA_964474355.1 uncultured Spirochaetaceae bacterium
AGGGCCTCCTCACGCAGCCCCGCACGAATGCGATGGGCCGCCACCCGCCGGAGCACGTCCGCATTGCGGGGCTCGGCGCGGCGGACGCGTGCATAGAGCTCGGCGGCCTTCGCGTGCGATCGGCGCTTCGCCGCGCGCCGCGCCTTCTTGAGGAGGCGCTCCCGGTCGTACGTCTGGCTCACCGGTCGCCAGGCCACGAAATCGCGTCTCCTTCCACGGGATCAGGTACAGCCACGCACGCGGCTCGCCGATCTCGATTCTGGGATCGGACGAGCGCGCTCCCGACTTCAGGGGGCGGCGTCACACTCCCGACGCTCGAGGCGAGCCGATTCCATCCCTTGCGACCTCAGCGGACGGATCCAGTGCTCCTCTCCGCACGATCCGCCAGACGAGCTCGCCGGAGGCACCTCATGAGCCGCAGGGTGATCGCGCTGGTCCTGGCAGGCTTCGCCGTCACTGCGATCGTCGTGTCGACCCTCTCGATCGATCGCATCGTGGCGCACTCGATCGAGCGGTATGGAAGCGAGGCCCTCGGGACCGAGGTGTCGGTCGGCGCCGTGACGATCGACCTCGTCGAGGGGCGTGGTCGCATCGCGGGTCTGCGTGTGGCGCAGCCCGAGGGCTTCGGCTCGGGCGACGTTCTCTCGTTCGGCGAGATCGTCCTCGACGTGGACGTCGCGTCCCTCGCGAACGGTGCCCCCTACGTGCTGGAGCTCGTGTCGGTGGACGATCCCGTCGTCGCGTACGTGCTCGATGAGGACGGGGAGAGCAACCTCGACGTGCTCGAGCGAAACCTGGAGCGAGCCGAGGACGGGGGCAGCCAGCGGTCGAGCGACGACGAGGGCGCGGGCGGCGACGACGACGAGGTGCGACTGCGGGTCGATCGGCTGGAGGTCGAGGGCGGGCGAATCCATGCCGACATGAACGCGGCTCGCCTCGGCGAGCGCGAGGCCGAGCTGCCAGCGATCCGACTCGATCGCATCGGGGGCGCGCGCGGACTCCCACCCGACGAGCTGGCGGCACACATCGGCCAGCGGTTCGTGTCGAGCTCGCTGGCCGCCGTCACGGCAGCCGGGATCGGTGATCTGGTGAAGCGAGGGGGCCGCGAGCTGCGAGGCTTGTTCGACCGGATCCTGCCCTGAGCGCCACGCGCGCCCTCGTCCATGTGTCCGACTTCACAGGTTCGCGGGCCCATCCGCCGATGAGACCTGGACCGATCCTCTCGGATCGGACCGATGGAGACCTGGATTGCATTCCCCCACACGGCCGTCCGATCCCAGCCAGATCTTCGACCGGCAGAAGAGCGCCGTGCGCGCCGCTGGCGAGAAGCCGCTCGAGCTCGTGCCCGGACCGATCCACGCCGCCGAGCTCCGCGCTGGGGTGGGCGACTTGCGAAGCGCGCTGCGGCAGGCGATGGCGGATGTCTTCGAGGGCGCAGCTCGGGTCGTGCGCACGACTCGACGGCCGACCCGCAAGGGCATCCTCCACTTCCTCAGTCATCAGCTGCTGATCAACGCCGTCGCCTGGACGGCCGGATTGGCCTCGGCCGGCCTGGTCACGAGCTTCTTCGAGAGGAAGGGGATCCGAAACCTCTGGGGCCTCGCAGGCTCGGAGAGCCGCATGATCGTAAGCACAGACGACTACCGGCTGATCATGATGCTCACGAGCTTCCTCGTCGGGCTCTCGATGATGATGTTCGTCCGGCACTTCGCTCTGCGCTGGGTCGAAGAGATCCGATGCGTGCGGGTCGAGCGCATGCAGGGCCCCTCCCCCTCGCCCGACCCCCGCCCCACACCGATCGGCTCATCCACCGACTTCGAGGAGCTCGAGGCCAACCACGATCCGTGATCTCTCCCTTGCCGGCGCGGGCGCGCCGAAGCGCGTGCGTGAGGAGAAGCCCGAGTAGATCGGACCGTGGGCAGCCACTTCCGGCTCGAGCTGCCGTCTCGCGATGCGCCCCGTGCCGATCGGCACCTACCTCCGTCCTGGCTCCACCCCGACAATGAGTGTGCGTTGAACGCCGAATGGCCCCCTTCGTGGCGCTGGCGGCGACAGACCACACCCCGGGAGCTCGCGGCACGCATCGCCCGCGAAGCAGGAGACAGGACGAATGACTCGATCGATCGGTACGGCTGCCGTGCTGAGCATCCTCGCGGCGTTCTCGATTGGCTGCATCGAAGGCGCCGAGTCGGCCGCTTCGCTCTCCGGCTCGAACGTCTTCGTCGAGATCGACGAGCTCGAGGCCTTCACCGATTGCGACGCGGCGAGCAATCCCGACGGCGGCGACTTCTACATCAGCGCGGCGATCGAGGACGCGACTTCGGGACGGCGGCTGATCGAGGTCTTTCGCGACGAGCTCGTCCAGACGTGGACGGGACGGGTCGACATCGACGATCTCTCCGTGGCGGGGCTGTTTCGGCACGAAGCCGGGCGAAGCCTCTACTTCGCCGTCGGCTTCAACGAGTTCGACGGCGGGGCGAGCTACGACGGCACAGCTGCCCGAGCCCATCAATACTCGTGGGACGACGATGGCTCATGCTGGCTGAACTTCGACGAGAGCGACTGCGTCCGGCCCGGCGAGAGCCGCGACTTCGAGATCGATCTCGTCGACAACGAGGGGCCCATCATCTGCGACGCCGCGCTTCGCTACACCGTGAGCTTCGAGCGCGTGTCGCGATCGGCCGCCGAGTATTCATCCGGGCTCTGGGAGGGACCGAGCGGGCAGCTGACGATCGAGCGCGGCGACTCCATGTCGGCAACGATCTGGATCTGCCCCGGCATCTTGACGGGCGTCCTGGTCAACCCGGATGCCGAGGACGAGATCACGGGCGCGGGGACCTGTCGCGCCGGCTGGCTGAACGATGGCGAGCTCGACTACCAGCTCACGGCGCGCTTCGTCTCCGACACGGCGATTCGCGGCGAGATCGCGTTCTCGGGAGACGACGAGACGCGAACCGTCCCGATCGAAGGCACCCGCGAGCTCGACTACATGCGGTTGTGGTTCTCGGAGGAAGACGTCGATCCGATCGGGAACATCACCGGGCCGGCGACGTGGAGCGGAGTCGCCAGGTTCGAGCGGGTCGACTGACGGCGCGCCGACTCCGATCAGCAACCCGAGATCCATGAATCAAGTCGGAACGATCGACGTGCGCCCTTCCCACGCGCCGTACTCGCCGATACAGGTGAACCTGAGCGTGGTGAACTCGCGATGGAAGTCCTTGCGTTCCCGCTCGACCATGGCAGCGGCGTGACGATCGGGGGCCGGGACCCCGCTGTGGCCGTGGACCATGTCCGTCATCTCGCGCGCCGAGCTCCATACCGTGAACGTCGACACGGTGCGCCATGGTCGGGCCGCCGCCAGCGCGAGCGCCGTGCCCGGGTGATCCCGAATGAGGCGCTCGACCGGCTTTCCCCAACGAACGAACCGAGGCACCTGCAGGAGCTCGACGCGGGCGAGGGTCACCGCAACCACAGGTGTGTCGGGATCGGTCTCACCGGCGGTCTGCGGCAGGTCATCGAACTCGGTCACATGTCCCCATCGGCGGAGAAACTGCAGGCGCACGTGCCAACCCGCGGCCAGCGTTCGACCGAGAGGCGTACTCGTCAGAAAGTCGTCGACCGCGGCCTCGCTCTCCCACGCTGCGAACATCGCAAGGCGACCGACCTGCCACCTGCGCGGCGAGGCGACCCGACCCCCGATCCGCATCGGCATCATGCACTCGGCGTGATGTAGTCCGGCAACCCTGGCGGGGGTGGGTGGTCGTAGAAGCGCTGCCGCGGTCCGAAGGAACCCGGGCTTCGCCAGATGGAAGGTGTGAACCATCACGACACCACCTTAGCCGGCGCCGCCCCCAGCCGCCGATGGCGACAGCCGTTTCACGAGCCGCTAGCGTGACGCCGTGATCTGGCTCGGCGAGCGGCGTGGGCATGTGGTCGACTGGGTGACTCAGCGTTGGGTCCAGGTCACCGGACGACGCGTCACGCTCGAGCAGGTGCCGTGGCTCTCGGGGCCGTGTGGCTCCGTGCGAGGGATCGGCGCCGACTTCTTCGAGCACTGGGGCCGAGACCACGGCCTGGCGGTCTTGCCGTCTCGAAACGACGACGGCCTGATCGACGGCGTGGCCGCGCTGGAGTCGGACTGCTTCGATCCAGAAGCAGTACACCCGAAGATCGACGACTTCTACGCCCACACCGCGGCCTTCGATCTCGAGATCGAAAGTCGCTGGTCAGGTCCCTTTCGCGCTGTGGGGTGGTTGATTGCCTGGATCTTCGCGCGCCGACTCGCCCAGCTGAACATGCCCCTGTCCGACCGTGAGCTGCGGGGCGGGGTGGACAGCCGCATCGTACGACTGGCCGATGCTGCGGGACGGGTCCTTCACACCGCCTGGGTGCGGACCTCGGCGGAGACCGGCCTCCCCGTGTTCGTGGGTCAGTACGGTACTGCCACGATTCCCGGCCACGCGGGACCGTGCATCAAGGTCGTCTTCCCGCTCCCCAATGGCAACGCGATCATTCTGCTGCGGCCGCGGGTGGACCCGGATGGGGGGATGTCGCTCGTCAGTGACGGCCGTCGTTTTGGCGACCCCGGCTTCTACTTCACCGTGATCGCAGACCGAGGGGAGATCTGGACTCGTTACGTGCGGACCATGAAGGAGCAGCTGAGTCTGCAGGTCCAGGACGATGCCATCGTCGCGCATCACCGCTTTCGTGTGTTCGGGCTCCCGTTCCTTCAGCTGCAATATCGCATCATGCCCAAGGCCGAGCGTGGACGAGGGGCCGTCCCGTAGTACGCGAAGACTCATCGGGCGAGCGCAGTCATCCCGTGCAGCGCGTCCGCCAGTGCAGGAGGGCAAGGGAGGGACGGCGAGTGGTCCGTGGCGAGGCTCGCGACCTCGTGCTCGGATCGCGAGCTCGGGATCTACCAATGCTTCTACCACCAGAGACCGGCCGGCGGCGCCCGGGCGGGTGCGCTGAAGCCTTCGCATCGAGCCCACCGTCAAGCGGGCGCACTCGCGAGCGCGAGACCGTCGTCCCAGTAGGGACGCGGCCCGCAGTGCGTCACGAGGTGATCGACGAAGGCACGCACCTTCGCAGACAGCTGCTTCCGGTGAGGATACAGGGCGTGGATCGGGATCGAGCTCGTCACCTGATCTGCGAGCAGCATCTCGAGCGCGCCGCTCCGCACCGCATCGGCGACGATGAACGTCGGTAGCAACGCGACGCCGAGCCCCTCGATCAGCAACGCCCGTGTGACCTCGCCGTTGTTCGCGCGGTGGCCGACCGGCACGTTGACCTGCTTCGGGCCGCTCGGCGTCTCGAAGCGCCACGTGCGCTGGGTCTCGTACGCGTAGCCCACGCGGGTATAGGCCGCGAAGTCTTCGACGCGCTCGGCGCGGCCGTGTGCGTCGAGGTAGGCGGGTGATGCGCACACGACGCGGTGGCAGGGGGCGAGCCTCCGGGCGACGAGGCTCGACTCGCGCAGCGCGCCGATGCGGACGTCGACGTCGAGCCCCTCCTCGATCAGGTCGACGGCACGATCCGTCAGCTCGACCTCGATTTGCAGCGCCGGGTGAGCCGCCGCAAACGACGCGATCGACGACGCGAGGTGCAGGCGCCCGAAGTCCATGGGCGCGCCGACGCGCAGCACGCCGCGCGGCTCGGCGTCGAGATCGGCGACCGCGGCCTCGGCGTCTTCGATGTCGCCGACGATGGCTTCCGCGCGCTCGACGAAGCCGCGGCCGGCGTCGGTCAGGGAGACCCGCCGCGTGGTGCGCTGCAGCAGCCGCACGCCGAGCCGCGCCTCGAGCGCCTTCACCTGCTTCGAGAGGGCGGAGGGCGTGACGCCCCGCTCGCGGGCCGCACCCGTGAAGCTCCCCGATCGGGCGACTCGGATGAAGGCCTCGTACTCGTCGAGTCGATCCATGAGGGTGCTCCTGGGGCTCCCTCGCCCCCTATTGCGTCCTATATGGACACAATAACTTTCCGATATAGCCCATTTTCAATCTATCGGACATGACGAATCTTCTCACGCGACCCACCTGATTCGAGAAAGGGAGACAGCATGGGACTTCTGGTGAACGGCGAGTGGCGGGACACCTGGTACGAAACCAGGTCGACGGGCGGGCGTTTCGTCCGCAAGGAGAGCGCGTTCCGCGACTGGATCCGCGCCGACGGCTCGACGGCCTTCACGCCCGAGCCGGGCCGCTACCACCTCTACGTTTCGCTCGCGTGCCCGTGGGCCCATCGCACGCTCATCTTCCGAAAGCTGAAGGGACTCGAAGACGCGGTCTCGGTCTCGATCGTCGACCCCGACATGCTGGAGCAGGGCTGGACCTTCTCGGATGTCGCGGGCGCGATCCCCGACGACGTGAACCACGCGAAGCATCTGCACGAGATCTACACGCGCGCCGACTCGAGCTACACGGGCCGCGTCACGGTGCCCGTCCTCTTCGACAAGAAGAACGGCACGATCGTCAGCAACGAGTCGAGCGAGATAATCCGCATGTTCAATGCGGAGTTCGGCGGCATCGCGAACGACGACGTCGACTACTACCCCGAGGCGCTGCGCGACGAGATCGACGCGATCAACGACTTCGTGTACCCGCGCATCAACAACGGCGTCTATCGCTGCGGCTTCGCGACGACGCAGGAGGCCTACGAAGAGGCGTTCGACGAGCTCTTCGGTGCGCTCGATGAGATCGACGCGCGACTCGCGGGCCAGCGCTATCTGGTCGGCGACCGCATCACCGAGGCGGACTGGCGCCTGTTCACGACGCTGGTCCGCTTCGACGCGGTCTACGTCGGCCACTTCAAGTGCAATCGGCAGCGCATCGCCGACTACCCGCATCTCTCCGGGTATCTGCGCGAGCTCTACCAGGTGCCGGGCGTCGCCGACACGGTCGACCTGCACCACATCAAGCGCCACTACTACGGCAGCCACGAGACGATCAACCCGACGCGCATCGTCCCGCGCGGGCCCGAGCTCGACCTCGATGCACCTCACGGGCGGGATGCGATCTGAAAGGAGACCGAGCCATGAACACGACGACCGACCGAGAACGCACCGTGGACACGACCCCTTCGCTCGGCCGCGACCAGTGGAAGGCTCACCCCCGCTTCCCGTCGCAGGCGCTGCTGCTCGGCTCGCACGAGAACTTCCGGAACGTCTCGGAGGTCCTCGTCGAGGAGGCCGCTGCCGGCGGCTTCGTGCGCCCGATCGGCAGCCTCTATCGGCGCTGGATCGCGGCGATGCGAAGCCACGAAGCGTACGAGGAGGGCAAGCTCTATCCGTATCTCGAGCGGCGCTTCCTCACGTCGCTCGAGGCCGCCGAGGAGGGGCACCAGGAGCTGCACGCGGCGCACGACGACGTCATGGAAGCACTCGCCGAAGCGCACACGGAAGACGAGCCGCGTGCGGGCGAGGCGCTGCATGCGGCGCTCCGTCGCCACGACGAGGTGCTGAGAACGCATCTCGACCTGGAGGAGGACCTCGTCATCCCGCTGCTCCTCGAGCTGTCGCCACAGGAGTTCGTCGAGTACTACGACAAGCCGATCGACGTGCTGCTGCGCAGGCTCGACGAGCGCTCCATGAATACGGAGGCCGAGCATGGGCAGACTGGTTGACGGCGTCTGGAACGGCGAGACCGAGCAGACGCGTGTCGGCGAACAGGGCGAGTTCGTCCGCGGCGTGACGTCCTTCCGCAGTCGCGTCTCGCGTGAACCCGATGCCGAGTTCGCGGCCGAGCCCGGGCGATATCACCTGTGGGTGGCGCACAACTGCCCCTGGGCGCATCGCACGGTGATCGTGCGCAACCTGAAGAAGCTGCAGGGCACGGTCGGCATGAGCGTCGCGAATACGCTCCGCAACGACGAGGGCTGGTGGTTCGCCGAGGGCCTCGACGACCACCAGCCCGTCGACGGCCGGCTGCCGTTGCATCGCCTCTACTCGGCAGCGCGCGAGTCGTACACGGGGAGCGCGACGGTCCCGGTGCTCTGGGACCGAAAGCTCGGCACGATCGTCAGCAACGAGTCGGCCGAGATCATCGAGATGCTGAACTCGGAGTTCGACGCCTTCGGCGACGCCTCGGTCGACCTCTACCCCGAGGCGCTGCGGGACGAGATCGACGCGGTGAACGAGCGCGTCTATGCGACGATCAACAACGGCGTGTACAAGTGTGGGTTCGCACGCACGCAGGCCGCGTACGACGACGCGGTCGTCCCGCTCTTCGAGACGCTCGACGACCTCGAGATTCGTCTGGGGGAGAGTCGCTTCCTGGCCGGCGATCGGATCACCCTGGCCGACGTGCGCCTCTTCACCACCCTCGCCCGCTTCGACGCCGTCTACCACGGCCACTTCAAGTGCAATCTGCGCCGCATCGTCGACTACCCGAACCTGTGGGCGTACACGCGCGATCTCTACCAGACGCCTGGCATCGGCGAGACGGTGAAGATCGATGTGTACAAGCAGGGCTACTACGGCCGCAGCCCGGGCATCAACCCACGCGGGATCATCCCGTACGGCCCGAGCCTCGACTTCGAGGCGCCGCACGAGCGGGGGTAGGCAGAAGGAATCGGGGGGACTGGCTGACGGTGGAAATGCGGCCCGTGGCTACTGCGGCGGGACGTCCGCCCAGCGCCTCAGGTACGCGGGGTTCGAAGTCAGCCTGGGGTTGCGCTCCAGGTGTCCGATCAGATCCGGATCGCCGTCTGCGAGAATCTCGTCGATGATGTCCCGCGGCAGATTGCGGTGACGCAGCAATGTGACGTGGTAGCGGAGGCTCCGATAGGAGCGCTCGCCCGAGAGCCGAAGCTCCGTCGCCATCAAGCGATCGAAGTACTCGCGAAGCACGTGCTCGGGCGTGTATGCCGGACCGATCAGCCGCTGGTAGTACGATCCGGTGTCGACGTCCTTGCGCTGCTCCCAGATCCGTTCCACTTCGGCCGGCGTGAGCAAGTCGCACGCCGGGTGGCTCAGCAGCGCGCGCGTGCTGTGCGTATCCAGCGGGTCCTGCCATACGAGCTCCCGTCGAAGCTCCGGATCGGCGACGACGCGGGCGACGAGCTCTTCGAGCTCTTCTTTCTGGAGGTCGTCATAGACGTGTCCCGACACGAGGACGGCCACGACCCCGATGACGAGCGCGGCAGGAACTGCGCCGATCAACGAGACGGCCGCGCGCGGCTCGTGCCGGAAGAATGCGATGGCGGAGATGACCAGAGACACGAGTGCGGCCAGCACGACCGCACCGGCAAACATCAACATGTGGCCGAGCCCCAGCCAATCCGATTCCAGGCGCGGCTGAACGGCCGTCACGATCGCACCGACGATGATGATGAGCAGCGGGACCACGATGGAGAGTGCGGTGCCGACCGATCGGCGACTCGTCATGATCACGCGCTCCTTCTCGGCCGTGTGTTCTCAGAACTCGGCCGATGCTCGATTCGAGAAGGCCCTGCCCAATAGGCTACCAACGGGAGCGGCTGAGATGCAGTCTCGACCTCGCTGGGGCTGTCGCTCAGAATGCTCCCGTGATTCGAGTCTCGATCACGTACGCGTCCCTGCTGATTCATGACGACGACTCGATCCTCTCTCATCGAGTCGACCAGCTGACATCCAGCATCGGGATCGAGCCAGGGCGGACCGCATTCCGCTCGCCGTGTCAGAACGGTCTCGCGGAGCAATCGGCCGGGACCCTGAAACGCGACTTGCTCGACCACGTGGTCGTGGTCGACGAGCAGCATCTTCTACGGCTGTTGCTGGAGTACCTCGAGTACGACAACACCGAACGGGTCCATGCCGGGCTTCACGATGCGCCCGCCGGAAGGCCGATCGACGAGTGAGGCCCTCTCCGTCAGCCAGGATCGCCGCCCAGCCTCGCCTCGGCGGGCTCCACCACCGCTACGAGTGGAAGACCGCCGCTTGAGCACCGCGTCCCGTGCAACGACTCAACCGAAGACGCCCGCGGAACGAGTGTTGAGAACAGACAACCTCGCAGGCGAGCTCGGCTGGGACGAGGACGAGCGCATCGAGGCGCACCTCGCCGGCGGTGACCAGTGTGCCCGGATCGGCGGGGCATATGCTCAGGTGTGTAGAGACCTCCGCGAGACGCCGCTCGAGCCTGAACCTTCGACGCAGCCGCAGCTCGACCGACTGCGAGCTCGACTCGACTCCGACCTGGCTCGCGACGGCGATTGTCGGGCCGCCGCCGCCCCGACGCCTCGCATCGCGCGCAGCCCGCTCAGCCCGCTCAGCCCACGGAGCACAGAGACCACTCGGGGCGCTGCTGCCTGGTGGTGAACAGCTGGTCTGGAGTGCCCGCGCCGACGTGATTGGAGAGGGGGCGCAACGGACCCTTATCCGCGGGATGAGGGAGCAGAAGCGGGACGGATTGATCCACTCGGAGCGGAATCCCCACGAAAGAGCGAATCGGAGGGTTGACTAGGCCACATTTGAGTGCTTTTATCTCACATATGGAACATGAGGCCTCAGCCGCGATCCGCCAAGCGACCCGCACCCTGCTGCGTCCGCTGATCTCGTTCCTGCTGCGCTGCGGGCTCGGGTGGCCCGAGTTCGGCGAGATCGCTCGCACGGTCTACGTCGACGTCGCTGCCTCCGAGTACGGCCTTCGTGGCCGACCCACCAACTCGTCACGGATCGCGCTGCTCACCGGCATTGGACGCAAGGAGGTCAAGCGCATTCGCGATGCGCTCGCCGAGCCCGACGTCCCGCTCACGAATCGAACGGGTGGTGCCACACGGATTCTTGCCGGGTGGCATCAGGATGCGGACTACGTCGATGCGTCGGGCGCCCCGCTCGAGATCGCGCCCACCGGCCCCGCACCGAGCTTCGAGGCGCTCTGTCGTCGTCACGCTTCCGACATCCCGACGAGTGCGATGCAGAAGGAGCTCGCTCGCGTCGGGGCGATCGAAGCCGACTCGAGGTCCGGGCGCATGCGTGTCCTGCGCCGTTACTACATGCCCGGTCAGACCGATGCGGCATGGATCCTCAACGCCGGCAGCGTCTTCGCTGACCTCGCCCTCAACATCCGCCACAACCAGATCGCGGTGGACGACGAGCCGACTCACTTCCTGGGACGCGCCGCCGAGGTCGACATCGATCCTGAAGCGGTTCCGGCCTTTCGTGCACTTCTCGAGGAGAGGGGTCAGCAGCTCCTCGAAGAGATCGACGACTGGCTCAACGCACACCGCCTGCCCGAAGACGATATGGGCGAGCGCCCCCACGGCGTTCGCCTCGGCGCAGGCTTTTTCATGATCAAGGACAATTGATCGGGAGGTTCTCATGACCAATTCGAATCGACGACATCGGGGGCGACACGCCCTCCTTTTGCTCTCCGCTTCTCTCGTGATCGCGTGCGGTCCCACCGGAGCGATGGTGGGCATCGATCGACTCGGCTACGTCGAGGGCACCATCACTGCCTTCGGGAGCATCTGGGTGAACGGCGTTCATCTCGAGACCGACGGTGCCGACATCATCGTCGACGATTCACCCGGGGTGGAGTCCGACCTCCGCGTGGGCCAGGTGGTCCGCGTCGAGGCGATGCTCAGCGACGACGGAGCCACGGGCGTCGCAAACCGGGTCCTCTTCGACAACGAGATCGAGGGACCGGTCGAAAGCATCTCCCTCGGCACGAACAGCATGGTCGTCGTCGGACAGCCGGTCGTCATCGATGCGTCCACCTCCTTCGACGACAGCATCTCACCGCCCTCGCTCGAAGGGCTCGACGAAGGCGACTTCGTCGAAGTGAGCGGCTTCCGCGATGCCGATGGAGCGATTCGCGCGACCCGGCTCGAGCTTCGGGGGGCGTCGGACGTCGAGCTTCGGGGCATCGTATCCGGACACGATGAAATGGAGAGCACCTTCTTCATCGGATCCGTCGAAGTCGACTATCAGGACGCGACGCTCGAGGGCTTCGGCGCAGGAGGCATCGACGATGGACAGATCGTCGAGGTGAAGGCGCCCTCCTACACGGCGGGCGTCGCACTCGACGCCGACGAGGTCGAGCTCGAGGACCGCATCGGTGGCGACGACGGCTTCGAAGCCGAGATCGAAGGCTTCGTGACACGCTTCGTCTCCGAGACGGACTTCGACGTCTCGGGCCGGCCGGTCACGACGACCGCAGGGACGGTCTTCGAAGGGGGGCTTGCGTCCGACCTGGCGCTGAACGTGAAGGTCGAGGTCGAGGGCCGCTTCGACGAGGCCGGCACGCTCGTGGCCCGGAAGGTCGACATCCGGCGCGCAGCCAATGTCCGAATCGATGCTCTGGTCGACAGCGTGGATGCGGAGGCGGGCGAGCTGACGCTCCTCGGCGTCACGTTCATCGTCGATGACCGCACGCGTCTCGAGGACAAGTCCGATGCCGATGTATCGCCGTTCTCTCTGTCCGACGTGTCCCCGGGCGACTACGTCGAGGTTCGTGGCGGCATCATCGGGGCCGACGTGGTGGCCTCACAGCTCGAGCGCGACGACGACGACTCGGGCGAGGTCTCGATCCGCGGCTTCATCGACGAGCTGAACGACCCCGACTTCGAGGTCCTAGGCGTCACCATCGAGACGGACGGGCTCACGAGCTTCTTCGGAGTCAGCTGGACCGACGCGGACGAGTTCTTCGCCAACGCAGAGGCGGGAGACCTCGTCGAGGTCGACGGCGTCGAAACGAATCCGACGACCGTGTTGGCGGACGAAGTCGAAGAACAGCTGGAGTAACGGATCGTCAGAGCTGGCTCGGACTGACGATCTGGGAGTGACCCGGCCGTGCTGACGCGCGGCCGGGTCACTCTTTCAGCTTGATCCCCAAGGCGACGAAAGCCTCACGGGGCATCCGTCGCCAGACGATGGAAGAGTCTTCAGAGGACGCGGACAGCCGTGGCCGAGTCGATCCAGAGAAGCTGACTGCCGCCCAACTCAGACCTCGATCTGGTCGGAGATCTCCAGTGTGAGCGTCTGGCGAGTCGAGCAGGGCCCTCACAAAAACGAGGAGCCGGGTCTGGTGTTGGAAGCCGCGCTTCAGCAGCGAATCCCAGCCGCCGGAATCGGCAACGGAGACTTCTCGCCTCGACCGCTTCGAACTCGGGGGGACCCCCCGCGAGTCTCCGGTTGGGATGTCGATCGCCGGCCGCGCAGAACCCCGCGAGCACGCGGGCTTTTCCGCGTCGCCTCCCGAAGACTGGCAAGAGTCGCTGAGTCTGCAGACTAACTGGCGGTGGGTGCAGCCTGCGACCAACTCCCTGTCTCACCGGGAAGGTACAGAGAAGGCGGCCCAATCGGCTGGAAAACGGGCCGATCTCGTGAGAGAATCGAGCTCCACTCGAGCGCATTTGCGAGGAGACGACACGATGAGACGATTTCTGGTAGCGGCGATCGCGGCGGCGTGGCTCGGTTCGGTTCCGGGCGCGGCGACCGCTCTCGACATCCTCATGACCAACGACGATGGCTTCTCGGCCATCGGCATCCAGACCCTTGCGGCGGCGCTGCGCGGCGCCGGCCACGACGTGACCGTGGTAGCGCCCTTCGGCGAGCGAAGCGGCAGCAGCGCCAAGATCGACCTCGCGCCGGTCAACCCGGTGCAGGTCGGAGCGCAAGACTGGGCGCTGATCGCCCTCGACGAAGACATCGACGGGGAACGCGTCCCGATCCCCGCCCACCCGGCCACATGCGTGCTCTTCGGTCTCACTGTCACTCTCGACGGCGAAGATCCCGACCTGGTGGTGTCCGGCACGAACGTCGGCGCCAACGTGGGCACCGCGACCTCGTTCTCGGGCACCGTGGGCGGCGTCACCGCGGGCCTCGCGGGCGGAGTCCCTTCCATCGCATTCAGCAGCGACGGGCCCGACGTTCCCGAGACCGACCCGGCGTTCGCCGCGCACTTCGAGAACGTGGCGGCCTTCGCGGTCGAGCTGATCGCGCTGCTCGAGAGCAAGCCCGGCGCACTGGCGAACGAGCCCGGCCTGTTGCCCGATGGGATTGCACTCAACGTGAACTACCCGACCGTCGCGCCCGAGGACGTCGCGGGCGCGAAGCTCACCGTGCAGGGCCAGGCCTCGTCGGCGTCACTCATCTACGTCGAGATCGCGCCGGGGGTCTTCGTCCCTTCGGTGGGTCCTGGCTCGGGCGACGAAGCCGACGTCAAGGACTCGGACACGGTAGCGGTCGAGGAGGGCTACATCGCGATCACGCCCATCACCAACGATCGCACCGCAGGCTCCTCCTGGAGCAAGCTGGAGTCGGTGATCACCTCGTTCGACTGAGCCTACGGCGAGCAGCTCGAGGCCGGGGCCCCGTGATCGAGTATCGCGGGCAGAGGGGCACGACCATGCCGCGGGTCTGATCCCGTCCATCAAGGTGTGTTGCGTGGTCCGAAGAATGGACCCGGCACGGAGTCTGCTCTTGTAGCCGGGCATGGCCCGCCCTCCGCGCTTCGATCCCCCCTGCTGCCCCAACCCGGGCTGCGATTTCCATTTGGATTCAACGGGTTGGCGCTTCAAGAAGGCGGGCTGGTACGAGCGCGCCACGCGCCCTCACCGGATCCAGCGTTACCGCTGCTTGGCATGCAAGCGGGCCTTCAGTTCACAGACCTTCTCCGTCACGTACTGGCTCCGCCGCCCCGACCTCCTCGAGGTCGTCTTCCACGGCGAGGTGAGCGG
>CAYYSY010000192.1:0-2942 GCA_964474355.1 uncultured Spirochaetaceae bacterium
GGAGGCCGCGCGCTCCGAGCTCGGCGTCTCGCGCGAGCACGCCGACGCGCTCACGCGTGTTGTGCTGGTCCTCGAGACCCTGTCGTCGCGTGCTCGAGAGCTGAGTCGCGGCGCCGGCGCCCTCTCCGTGCTCGACGAAGATCGAAGCCTTCGCGCCGCCGCCCTCGCGCTCGCTGATCAGATCGAGCAGGCGCTCGAACGAGCGGCGCAGGCCCTCGCCGAAGACCGACCGCTGCGGCCGACGCGGGAAGCGCTCGACGAGGCGCTGCGCGCGCTGGAGAGCGAGCAGGACCGGGTCACCACGCAGCGCAGCGTGAACGAAGGCTTCGCGGCCTCGCTCGCCGCGCTGCGCGACCTGGTCACGGGCGTCCACGCGCTCGAAGACGCGCTCGCGGATGACACGCGCGCCGCCCATGCTCGGCCCGGCCCCGCGATCGCCCGCCTGCGCCTCGATCCCTTCCGGACGAAGCTCGCGCTCCGCACCGGCATCGCGGTCACGACGGTGATCGTGCTCGTCATGGCGCTCGGCTGGCCGATGAACGCCGTCGTGGCCCCGATCGCCTTCCTCATTGCGCCGCTGACCCGCGGCGCTGCTCGGCAGACGCTTCTGGCGATGCTGCTGATGATCGGCGCTGGCTGGATCGTGGCCGATCTCATGCTCGTCCACGTGACCCCCGAGCTGCAGCGGATGCCCGGAGTGCTGCTCGTGCCCTTCGCGCTCGCGGCGACCCTCGGCTGGGTCGCGGCGACCCGCCCCCCTCTCGCGATGGCGCCGCTCCTCGTCGGACTCGTGGCGCTGCTGCCGGTGTTCGGCGGCCTGGGTGCCGCGGCCGACGTGTACGGCTCGTACAACACGGTCTGCTACATGACGCTCGCCCTCTTCACCGGGGCGGCCTTCAGCCAGACGATGTGGCCCGCCACTTCGGCCGGGCTGTTCAGGGCGCGGGCCGCCGCCCTCCTCGAACGCTGCGCCGACGCGGTGAGCCAGGCGCCCGGGCTCGATGAAACCAAGCGCCACGACGCGGCGGTCGAGCTCATCGGCGAGGGGGCGGAGCAGCTGGCGCAGATCGCGAAGCTGGACGCGCAGGCCCGACACGAGCGCGTCGAGCATGGCCTCGACGACGCGAGCCGCGGCGCGCTCATCGTGGCGATGGCCCGCTTCGTCGATGCCGCGGCGAGCTTCCGCCCGCCGTGCTCCGAGTTGGCTGAGCACGCACCGCTCGCGCAGCTCGAGGACGCGATGGCGCGCGAGGACGCCGCGCTCCGGGAGAGCGTGGCACGCGTCACCGAGCGCCTGCGCGGCGGCGACGGCGGCGGGGGCTCGACGCTCGCCGAGGCCCAGCGCGCGATGGGCGAGGCCGTCGATGCGATGCGGGCCCGTACGGAAGACGCGCCGCGCATCGAGCCTGCGGAGAAGAGGCGATGGCTGATCGTGCTCGACTCCCGGCGGCGGCTCGTCGAGCGCCAGCTCGACCTCGAGCAGTGGCTCGAGACCACGGGATCGTCCGAGCGCGACGTCTGACCGCGAGCCCCGACCCGGCCTCGGAGCACCGGCGCGGCCAGGCGGGCCAGGCCGACCGCCAGATGCCACGAGAACGGCTTCGCGTCCAGCGCCTGCGGGTCGATCGACTCCGCGTGGGCGAAGTCGCGCTCGAACATGGCCTGTCCCGCAGCGGGACCGACCGCTGGGGCTCGCCGGTCTACGCAGCCAGCTCGGTTGCGTCTTCCGCGGCATCACCGGCAACGCGGCCGACCGCGAGGAGAGTCGAGCCGTTCGAGATCAGGCGCACGCCCACGAGCACGCCGACCGCCCACACGCCAGAGAGCGGGAGCTGTCGCCAGATCATGATGCCGAGCACGAGGGACAGGGCGCCAGCGAAGGCGAGCCAGCCCCACCCGTTCTGCGGCCTCGCCTGGAAGGCGCCCACGATCTCGGTGATGCCCGTCAGTGCGAAGTAGATCGCGAGGAAGACGGTCAGCGCGAGCAGCCCCTTCGCGGGCTGCGCGATCATGTAGACGCCGGCGATCACGTTGAGGGCGCCGATCAGCACCACGCCGAGCGCCTTACCGAACGAGCCTGCCTGGAAGACCAGGACGAGCTCTGCTACGCCACCCACCAGCAGGAACACCCCGACGACGATCGCGACGGAGATTCCCGCCGCGAGGGGCGCGAGCACCGAGAGCACACCCACCACGACCAGGAGCAGGCCCACCCACCACGCCGTCTTCGCGTTCTGCTGGATCGTCTCGATCATCGTCATGTCTACACCTCTCGAGAAGTCGGTACCAATGCCATCGAAGAGCGTAGCGGCGATCGGGTGGTGTCACGTGGGCACACAGCGATGATGACGCCCATTGTCGGGAGCCCGACTCTCACTGCGAAGAGACGCGGGGCGATCCCTCCCTCAACTGCGAGCGCACGCCCTCAGGCAGCCTCGGACTGTGGGGATGACGCATCGCCCTGCCTCTGCTGCATCCACGCCATGAAGATGCTGTAGCCGACGGCCATCACGACGGCGCCGACGAAGAGACCGACGATGCCGCTGCGGAGCATGCCGCCGATGGCACCGATCAGGATGACCGGCATCGGGATGTCCATGCCGCGGCCGAGGAACATCGGCTTCAGGAACGAGTCGCTCACGCTCACCATGAGCGACCAGATGGTGAAGACGATCTGCGTCACCGTGCTGTCGGAGGTCGCGATCACGAATGCGATCGCCGGCCCGAGGACGATGAGCGGCGGCAGCTGGGCCACCGCGAGGATGAGCACGAGCACGGCCCAGAGCCCGGCCAGCGGCACGTCCGCCATGAAGAGCCCGACGCCCGCCAGCACCGACTGCACCGCCGCCACTCCGACGACGCCCATCGCCACGCTGCGAATCGACTCGACGGCGAGGTCGATCGCCGCTCCGCCCTGCTCGTCCGCGAGCCGTTCACCGACG
>CAYYSY010000193.1:0-3312 GCA_964474355.1 uncultured Spirochaetaceae bacterium
TCGGGCCCATCGCGGGCGAGCCCGCCGTGTTCACCGTGTAGACGCGCTCGGGATCGGGGCCGCGCCGGGGGCGCTGGGCCGGCTCGGCGGCGCGACCGCCAGCCGGGGCCCCCTTGGCGAGCGCAACGACGGCCTCGCCCAGCGCCGCGATCTGCTGGCTGTTCTGACCCATCGACTGGGTCAGCATGTACGAGCTGCCGAGGATGCTGAAGCCGATGATGGTGGCCGCGATGACGATGGAGCTGCCGTTGTTCACTGGTCGTCTCTCCGAGGGTTCGACGTTCCGTTCCTGACTGACTTCCCGGGGATCGTGCCTCGATCCGCGAGAGGCGGCAGCATAACACGACACTGCCCCTCATCGGCGCCGCCTGACCGGCTTCGACGCCGCACGCGGGCCGTGGTTCCGGCAAGCGGGGTCGGTTCACCTCTGTAATGAGAGTGGAATGGGGGCGCGTCTGGTCGGCGACCCCGCGAGTTGACCGAGCGAGGCGCTACAGCTCCTCGTCCTCGTCGATCTCCTTCACGCAGACGGGATGTGGGGCGTGCTCCGGGCCGTCGCTCCAGCCCGGCACGGCGGCGGCCTGGGCGAGCCACGAGTCGGCGAGGGACTCGTCGAGCACGACGTCGTTGTTGTCGAAGCCCTCGATCAGCGCGTCCCAGAGATCCTGGCCGCCGCTCTCCCACCACTCGCGGCCCGGATGCTCGAAGTCGATCGCCAGCCTCACCATCGCCATGTCCCGCTCCTCGTCCGTGTCGCACGCCTGGGTGGGCGCCGGGCGGATCGTAGCGCGCGCAGGTGCATGGGCGGTCGCGCGCCCGCGTACTCAGTCCAGCCGGCGTGCCTGCCGCGGCTTCCAACGGTGGCGCGCCAGGTCGACGCGCCCTCGCTCGTCGAATGCGACGCCCTCGCGCTGGAGCATCTGCTGCTGCACGTGCTCGGCACCGGGCTCCGAACGCGCGCTGCACTCGCCCTTCGCGTTGATGACCCGCTGCCAGGGGATGGCGCGGTCGTCGTCGCGCAGCGCGTGGAGCGCGTAGCCGACCTGCCGGGCGTGCCCGGGAAGCCCCGCGAGCTCGGCCACCTGCCCGTACGTCGCGACCCGCCCCATCGGAATTCGGCGCACGACGGCGTGGATCCGGTCGTAGCTGCTCTGCCCGGACGCGCCCCGCCCGCTCACGCCGCGGTCGTTGTCTCGAGAACCGCCCCGCCCGCTCATGCCGCGGTCGTTGTCTGGAGAACCGCTCCGCCCGCTCACGCCGCGGTCTTCGCCTCGAGACCGGCGTGGCGCAGCAACGCGTCGGGGGTCGGCGCCCGGCCGCGAAACGCCTCGAAGACCTCGGAGGGCGCAACGCTGCCACCGAGCGCGAGCACCGTGTCGCGATAGCGCCTCCCCGTCTCGACGAGCGCCTTCTCGTCGTCGAGCCCCGCTTCTTCGAACGCAGCGAACGCATCCGCCGAGAGCACCTCGGCCCACTTGTAGCTGTAGTACCCCGCGGCGTATCCCCCGGCGAAGATGTGACCGAAGCTGCAGAGGAAGCGGTCCTCGGGGAGCGGCGGGATCACCGTCGTGCCCTCGGCGATGCGGCGTTGTACGTCGAAGGGCGACTCGTCACCGCCCGGTACGTACTCGCCGTGGAGCGCGAGATCCGTCGAGGCGAAGTAGATCTGTCGCAGCATGTCACTGCCGGCTCGATAGGTGCGGGCTGCGTCGACCTTGTCGAAGAGCGCGTCGGGCAGCGGCTCTCCCGTGCCCACGTGAGCGGAGAGCCCGCGGATCGTCGGCCGGTCATAGCAGAAGTTCTCCATGAACTGGCTGGGCAGCTCGACCGCGTCCCACTCGACGTTGCGAATGCCCGATGCGAGGCCTTCATCGACCTTCGTCAGCATGTGCTGCAGGCCATGCCCGAACTCGTGGAAGAGCGTCGTCACCTCGTCGAAGCTCATGAGTGAGGGGCGCCCATCGACCGGCGGCGTCTGGTTGCAGACCAGGTATGCGACCGGCAGGCGCACGTCGCTGCCGGCCGGCGCGAGCGCGCGGCTGCGGCCGAGGCACTCGTCCATCCACGCGCCGCCGCGCTTCTCGGCCGGGCGCGAGTACGGATCCAGATAGAACGCGGCGATCGGCGCGCCCGACTCGTCCGCCACGCGGAAGAAGCGCACGTCGTCGTGCCAGGTCGGCGCCTCGCCGTCAGCCGCCTCGATGCGTACGCCGAAGAGCCGCTCGGCGAGGCCGAAGAGCCCCTCGAGCGCCCGGGGCAACGGGAAATACGGCCGCAGCTCCTCCTCGCTGTAGTCGAAGCGCGACTCGCGGATGCGCTCGGCCCAGAAGGCGATGTCCCAGGGTCGGGGCTCGAAATCGCCGCCCTCGTGCTCACGCGCAAAGGCCGTCAGCTCCTCGAGGTCCTTCTCGGCGGCGGCATACGATACGACGCGCAGGTCTTCGAGCAGCTTCTTCACCGCGTCGACGCCCGGCGCCATCTTGCTCGCGAGGCTCACCTCGGCGAAGTTGCGATAGCCGAGGATCTTCGATTCCTCGAGACGCAGCGCGAGGATCTCCTCGATGATCTGCGTGTTGTCGGTCTCCCCCGCGCTCGCACGGGTCACGTACTCGCGATAGAGCTGCTCGCGGAGCGCCCGATTCGTCGCGTGCTCCATGAACGGACCGAAGCACGGGAAGTCGAGCGTGAGCCGCCAGGGGCCCGCCTCGGCCGTCGCGCCCTCTTCGCCCGCCTCCCGCGCATTCTGCGCCGCGAGCTCGCGCAGGCTGTCGGGGGTTCCGTCCATGTCGGACGGGTCCGTGATCGTGAGCGAGAACGCCGCCGTCGCGTCGAGCACGTGATTGCTGAAGTGCATGGCGCGCTGTGCGAGCTCGTTCTGGATCTCGTTGAAGCGCTCGCGCTCGGCGCCGTCGAGACCGACACCCGAGTGCTTCGCGTCGCGGATCAGGCTCTCGACGATGCGCTTGCGTGCAGGAGAGAGCGCCGCCCAGTCGTCGCCTTCGCGCAGCGCGACGAGCGCGTCGTAGATGGGGCGACTCTGGGCCTGCCGCAGACCGAACGTGACGACCGTCGGCTGCACCGACTCGTAGGCCTCGCGAAGCGCGTCGCTGTTCTTGACGCCCATGAGATGCCCGACGACGCCCCACGCGAAGCCCAGGCGATCGCCCATGCGCTCGAGCGGCTCGACCAGCTGCGACCAGCTCGGGGCGGCCTGCGCCTCGATCCGCTCGAGCTCCGCCGTCAGCTCGCCGATCAGATGCTCCACGGCCTCGCCGATGGTCGCGGGATCGACATCGAGGAATCGCGGCAGCT
>CAYYSY010000194.1:0-11710 GCA_964474355.1 uncultured Spirochaetaceae bacterium
CTACGACCAGATCCTCCGCGAGCTCGAGCGCGAAGATCTGATGGCGGCCGACGTGAGAGCCGAGATGCAGGTCGTCAGGGAGGTGCCCGATGAGTGAGGCCCTCGCAGAAGCCGGCTCGGTCCGGTCTCCTCTCGAGTTCCGCGACCCCGAGCGCGGGCGCGCATTGATCGATGCCATCGCGCGCTTCACCGAGCATCGCGCCGATGATCCCGTGTCGATCATGCACGTCTGCGGCAGCCACGAGCAGGCGATCGCGCGCTTCGGCCTGCGCAGCGTGTTGCCGAAGGGCGTGCAGGTCATCACCGGCCCGGGATGCCCGGTCTGCGTGACCGACGCGCCGGAGATCGACGAAGCGGTGGCGCTCGCGGAGAGTGGAGTGCGCGTGCTCACCTACGGCGACATGCTGCGGGTGCCGGGCGCGTTCGGCTCCCTCGACGATGCGCGTGCGGAGGGCGCTCGCGTCGAGGTGGTCTACAGCATCTCGAAGGCGGTCGAGCGCGCGGTGGCCGAGCCGGACGAGCCCATTGTCTTCTTCGCCACGGGGTTCGAGACCACCGCCGTCGCGACCGCAGCCGTGCTCTTGCAGGAGCTGCCTCCCAACTTCTCAGTCCTGTCCGCACACAAGTACATCCCGCCCGTGATGGAGATCGTGGCCGAGATGCCCGAGACCCGGGTCGAAGGCTTCCTGGCCGCAGGGCACGCGGCCAGCATCACCGGCTGGGGCGTCTTCGAGCCCTTCGTGGCCCGCCATGGGCTGCCCGTCACCATCGGCGGCTTCGAGCCTCTCGATCTGCTCGCGGGGATCGCGCGACTCGCCGAGCGCATCGTGCGCGGCGAGCCGCGTGTGGACAACTGCTTCCCCCGCATGGTGAGCCGCGAAGGCAACAAGCGCGCGCTCGAGCAGCTCTGGTCGGTGTTCGAGCCTTCGGGGGGCGTGTGGCGGGGGATCGCGCGCGTCCCGAACGGCAACCTGCGGCTGCGCGACCGCTTCGCTCACGTCGATGCGCGCAAGCGATTCGGCGATCGCCTGACACCAGCCGGCGACATCGCGTCGCGCGCTGGCCGTCGGGCGGACGAGTGCCGCTGCGGTGACATCATGGCCGGCATTGCGACGCCCACCGACTGTCCGCTCTACGGTGCGCCGTGTACGGCGGCCACGCCGATCGGCGCCTGCATGGTCTCGGCCGAAGGCACCTGCCGGATCTGGAGCGAGTACGGCGGGCATCCCGTGCTGGAGGCGAGCGCATGAGCCGGGACGATCGCATCGCCATGCGCCACGGAGCCGGCGGGCCGGCCATGCGAGAGCTCGTGCAGAGCGTGTTCGCCCGGAGCGCCGGTGGCGAGGTCGAGGACAGCGTCGGTCTGCATCAGCTCGATGACGGCGCCGCCCTGCGGATGGGCGATCGCTGGCTCGTCTACACCACCGACGCCCACGTGGTGAAGCCCGCCTTCTTTCCGGGCGGCGACATCGGACGCCTCGCTGTGTCGGGCACCGTCAACGACCTCGCCATGATGGGGGCGACCCAACCCATCGGGCTGGCGTGCGCGATCGTCATCGAAGAGGGCTTCGAACGCGCGGCGCTCGTTCGCCTGCAGGATTCGATCGAGCAGGCGTGCGCGGAGGCCGGCACCTCGATCGAGACCGGCGATACGAAGGTCATGGGTCGGGGCGAGGTCGACGGCGTCGTGATCACGACGACGGGCCTGGGCTTCACCGATCGCCTGGTGCGCGACGACGGCCTGCGGCCCGGTGACGAGATCCTCGTGACGGGACCCATCGGCGATCACGGCTTCGCGGTCCTGGCCGAGCGCCACGAACTCGAGCTCGGCGGTGATCTCCGCTCCGACGTGGCGCCGCTCAACCACCTGGTCGACTGCGCGCTCGAGGCCGGTGGCGACGCCGTCGTCGCGATGAAGGATCCGACCCGCGGCGGCGTGGCGGGGGCGCTCCACGAGATGGCGGGCAAGGCGGGGGTCGGGGTCGTGCTCGAAGAGGCGGCGTTGCCCGTCCGTCCGGCCGTGCGCGCCGCCTCGGAGCTGCTCGGCATCGATCCGCTCCACGTGGCGAACGAGGGCAAGGCGGTGCTCGGGGTGCGGCCCGAGGAGGCGAAGCGGGTGCTCGAGGCGCTGCGAGCGCATCCCCTGGGCCGAGGCGCCGCGCGAATCGGACGCTGCCTCGAGGACACCGCGCATCGCATCGTGCTCGATACCGGCTTCGGTCGCAGGCTCGTTGCGGAGTCGGACGGCGAGCTGCTGCCGCGTATCTGTTGAGGGAGGGGCGATGAGCATGGACGAGGCGAGTGCGATCAGGGTCGAGCGGCGGGGCGCGATCGGTACGATCGTGATCGACCGGCCCGACCGGTTCAACTCCCTCGACGTCCGAACCGCCCAGGACCTGCGCCGTGCCGGACTCGCGCTCGCACGCGACGAGAAGATCCGATGTGTCGTGCTCCGCGGCCGACCGGAGGTCTTCTGCAGCGGCGTCGATCTCGAGTACGTGCGTAACGGCGGCAGCGCCGAGGAGCTCGGATATCTCGCGCCCGACGCCATCCGCAGCGACGCGAGCGCACCGGGCGCGATCTTCAAGCAGGTCCTCGAGTACGTGAACTCGACGATCACAGAGATCCGGCGCGCGCCCAAGCCCTTCGTCGCCGCCGTCGAGGGCGTGGCCGCCGCAGGCGGGCTGGGGCTCGCGCTGTGCTGTGACCTCGTCCTCGCATCCGAGCGAGCGTCCTTCGAGTGGGCCTATGGCAAGACGGGGCTCTCCGGGGCGGAGAGCGCCACGTTCCTGCTGCCCCGGCTGATCGGCCTGCGCGGCGCGCTCGACCTCGCGCTGCTCTCGCCGCGGCTCGACGCACGCGAGGCCGAGCGACGTGGCCTGGTGAGCCTCGTGGTCGCGACCGACGACTTCGACGCCGAGGTCGGCGCCGTTGCCGAACGTCTCGCGGCCGGCCCGACGGAGGCGCTGGCGCGACAGAAGCGCCTGCTGAACCGGGCGGTGGGCATGGACGGACTCGACGCACAGCTCGATGCCGAGGTGGAGGCGCTCGTGGAGAGCGCCGACTCGGAGGAGTTCAGCGCCGGGCTCGAACGATTCTTCGCCGGCCGCGGCCGGCGCAAAGACTGAGGAGCAGGGGCACTCGCATGCACGAGTACTCGATCGCATCGTCGCTGCTGAAGATGGCCGAGGAGCACGCGGCCAAGCGGGGCGCGGACCGCGTCGTCGCGCTCGAGCTGAGCATCGGTGAGCTGTCGGGCGTCGAGGTCGATCTGCTCGAGACCGCGTGGTCGCTCGTGCGCGAGCGAAGCGTGTGCGAGGGCGTCCCGCTCACAGTCTCGAGAGTCGATGCGTGCTGGACCTGTGGCGCCTGCGGCGAGCCGATCGAGCGCGGCGGCCTGCTGGCGTGTGCGGCCTGTGGGGGGCCGGCCAGGCTCACGGCTGGCGACGAGCTCGTGCTCGACCGAATCGAGATGGAGGTCCTTTGAATGTGTGACGTGTGCGGATGCGGCGATACCGAGATCGTGTCCGACGATCTCCACGCCAGGATCATGAGCGGCAACGATCGAATCGCGGGGCACAACCGCGAGCACTTCGGCCGGCGAGACGTGCTCGCGATCAACTTGATGGGCTCGCCCGGCGCGGGCAAGACCGCGCTGATCGAGGCGACCCGAAAGGCCCTGCCCGGGCTTCGGCTCTCGGCGGTCAGCGGCGATCTCGCGACCGACCACGACTCGGCGCGTCTCGAGGAAGCGGGCGTGCCGGCGCGCACCATCACCACCGGCACCGCATGTCATCTCGATGCATCGATGGTGCACGACGTGCTGCATGGCTGGGACGAGCCGGCGAGCGACGTCTTCTTCATCGAGAACGTCGGCAACCTCGTCTGCCCGGCGATCTACGACCTGGGCCAGCACGCGAACGTGGTCGCGCTCTCGGTGACCGAAGGTCCCGACAAGCCGCTCAAGTACCCGGTGATGTTTCGCGCGGCCGACCTCGTGCTGCTCACCAAGAGCGATCTCCTGCCGCATCTCGACGACATCGACCCGGAGCGCATCCGCGAAACGCTCGCGCACGTGATGCCCGAGCCGCGCATGCTCGTCGTCTCTGCTCGCAGCGGCGAGGGACTCGACGAGTGGGCCGACTGGCTCGAGGCACGACGGCGAGCGCTGCCGGAGGCCGGGCCGCAAGAGATCGCCGGCACGCCTGCCGCGCACGTTCACCATCACGATCATTCGCATCACCACCACGAACCGGGCCACGAAACCGCAAGCACCGCACCGGTGCAGGATCGGAGGGGACACCATGGGTAGACCCGAGAGCGAGCGAGGCTGGCTGGACACGGAGCTGGATAGACGAGGCGTATCGAGACGAGACTTCCTCGGCTTCTGCGGGACGATGGCCGCGGCGCTGGCGCTGCCGCCGGCCTTCGGCAGCCGAATCGCCAATGCGATCGAGTCGTCCCCCAAGCCCACGCTGGTCTGGCTCGAGTTCCAGGATTGCGCGGGCAACACCGAGTCGTTCCTGCGTGCGTCGCGGCCCACGGTGGCCGACATCATCCTCGACACGCTCTCGATCGACTATCACGAGACCATCATGGCCGCCGCCGGGCATCAGGCCGAGCACAACCTCGCCGAAGCGATCGAGCGTGATCACGGCGCGTACATCGCCGTCATCGAGGGCTCGATCCCCACAGGTGCGGGCGGCGCCTACTGCACGGTGGGTGGGCGCAGCGCGCTCGACATCGCAAAGGAGGTCTGTGAAGGCGCGGCGGCCACCGTCGCGATCGGCACGTGCGCCTCGTTCGGTGGGCTGCCCGCCGCGGCACCCAACCCGACGGGCGCACTGAGCGTCGCCGACGCGGTGCCGGGCCTGCAGAACCTCATCAACATGCCGGCCTGTCCGGCCAATGGTGAGAACCTCGCCGCGCTGATCGTCCACTACGTGACGTTCGGCCGGCTCCCCGAGCTCGACGAGCTGCGTCGCCCGCTCTTCGCGTACGGCAAGCTGATCCACGACGCGTGCGAAAAACGCGGCCACTACGACGCCGGGCAGTACGCCGAAGAGTGGGGCGACGAGGGGCATCGCCAGGGCTACTGCCTCTACAAGATGGGCTGTAAGGGCCCCGTGACGTCCCAGAACTGTCCCAACGTCGGCTGGAACGAAGGGACGAACTGGCCGGTGGGCTGCGGGCATCCGTGCATCGGCTGTGCCGAGCCGAGCTTCTGGGACCGGATGACGCCCTTCTACCGGCACCTGCCGGAGATTCCGGGCCTCGGGCCCCACGCCAGCCTCGACAAGATCGGCCTGGGCGTGACCGTCGGCGTCGGCGCCGCCTTCGCGGCGCACACCGCTGCACACGTCGCGCGCAAGAAGATCGATATCGCGCGCTCGGCCGACAAGGGCAGTACCGACACGAGCAACGAAGACGCTGGAGAAGGGGGTGAGAAATGACTCGCATCGTCGTCGATCCGGTGACCCGCATCGAGGGTCACCTCCGCATCGAGGCCGTCGTCGAAGACGGCGTCGTGAAGGACGCGTGGTCCTCGAGCACCATGTTCCGTGGGATCGAGATCATCTTGAAGGGGCGCGATCCGCGTGATGCGTGGGCGTTCGCGCAGCGCATCTGTGGCGTCTGCACGACCGTGCACGCGATCACGTCGATCCGCGCCGTCGAGGACGCGATCGGGGCGACGCCGCCCCCGAACGCGGAGCTGGTGCGAAACCTCGTGATGTCCGCCCAGCTCGTGCAGGATCACGTGATCCACTTCTACCACCTGCACGCGCTCGACTGGGTCGACATCGTGTCCGCGATCTCGGCCGACCCCGAGGCGACGTCGAAGCTCGCGCAGTCGATCTCCGACTGGCCGAAGACCAGCCCGCGCTACTTCGCGGGTGTGAAGGATCGCATCGAGACGCTCGCGAACTCGGGTCGGCTCGGTCCATTCGCCAACGCCTACTGGGGGCATCCCGCCTACCGGCTGCCGCCCGAGGCGAACCTCATGGCGGTGGCGCACTACCTCGAGGCCCTCGACTGGCAGCGCGAGTTCATCAAGATCCACGCGATCCTCGGTGGCAAGAACCCGCACCCGCAGAGCTTCCTCGTCGGCGGCATGGCGGTGCCGATCGACCCCAACGAGCAGGCTTCTCTCAACGTGGGCTCGATGGAGCAGGTGCGGAAGCTGATCCAGGGCGCCCGGGCGATCGTCTCCCAGCTCTACATCCCCGACGTCCTCGCGATCGCACCGTTCTATGCCGACTGGGCCGGGCATGGTGCGACGAACGGCCACTATCTGGCCTACGGCGAGTATCACGAGTCGGCCGACCCCGCCTCGCCGCTCATCATGCCGAGTGGTGTGATCCGGGGTGGCGATCTGTCGAACGTCGAGCCCGTCGATCAATCGAAGATCAACGAGTACGTCACCCACTCGTGGTACGACTACGAGGGCGGTGACGAGAGCGGTCTGCATCCCTCCGAAGGGCAGACGTCGCCCAACTACACAGGGCCCGAGCCTCCTTACGATCAGCTGAACGTCGAGGGCAAGTACAGCTGGCTGAAGGCGCCGCGCTACGACGGCCTGCCGATGGAGGTCGGGCCGCTGGCGCGTACGCTCGTTGCCTACGCATCGGGCCGACCCGAGGCGAAGGGGCTCGTCGATCACGTGCTGGGCGCCCTGGGTGTCGGGGCGGGCGCGCTGCACTCGACGCTCGGGCGAATCGCGGCCCGCGCGATCGAGACGCAGATCATGGTCGACAAGATGGAGGGCTGGGTCGACGGGCTGCTCGCGAACATGGCGGCCGGCGACCTGCGGATCTGCGACAACGACAAGTGGGATCCCTCGACGTGGCCCGAAGAATGCGCGGGCGCGGGCTTCCACGAGGCGCCGCGCGGCGCGCTCGGCCACTGGGTCCACATCCAGAAGGGCGAGATCGCGAACTATCAATGCGTCGTGCCCAGCACGTGGAACGCGGGGCCGCGTGACGCGGGGCAGGCGAGGGGACCCTACGAGCAGGCGGTGATCGGCACGCCCGTCGCCGATCCCGAGCAGCCGCTCGAGATCCTGCGCACGATCCACTCGTTCGACCCTTGCATGGCGTGTGGCGTCCACGTGCTCGACGGCCGGGGGCGATCGATCACGGAGGTCAAGGTCCAATGAGCGCCCCGACTGCAGCTACGGAGCATGGACATCTCGACCGCGTCTACGTGTGGGAGTGGCCCGTTCGGCTCGCGCACTGGCTCTTCGTGGGCTCGATCCTGGTGCTGGCGGTGACGGGCATCTACATCGGCAACCCCTTCTTTCAGGCAAACGGAGAGGCGACGCGGCACTTCGTCATGGGGACGATCAAGTCGGTGCACTTCGTCGCCGCCATGGTCTTCCTCGTCGCGGTGTTCGGCCGGATCCTGTGGATGTTCGCGGGCAACCCCTACGCGCGCTGGAATCAGCTCGTGCCGACCAGTCGAAAGCGGCTGATCGGCATCTGGGAGACGTTCAAGTTCTACGCGTTCCTGAAGAAGGACTCGCCAGCCTTCGTCGGCCACAACCCCCTGGCAGGCATGGTCTACACCGTCGTCTTCTGCCTCTTCCTCATGATGATCGGTACCGGCCTCGCGATGATCTCGGCCAGCGCACACGTCGAGTCGTGGTTCCGGGGCTTCGACTTCCTGATCGGCTGGTTCGGTGGTCTCCAGATGGCGCGATTCCTCCACCACGTCGGCATGTGGCTGATCCTCGGCTTCGCGGCACACCACGTGTGGAGCGCCTATCTGGTGGGCTCGGTCGAGCGCTCGGCGCTGATCGACTCGATCTTCAGCGGCTACAAGGTGTTGACCCCCGACGTCGCGAAGCGCGCCGAGAAGCACATCGAGGAGGACCGGTGATCGAGGACGAGGAAGCGCCCGCGACCCTGGTGCTGGGTCTCGGGAACGTGCTCTGCTGCGATGACGGCGTGGGCATCTTCGCGCTCGAAGCGCTGCGGCGACGGTACGCGTGGCCAGATGACGTGGCCCTCGTCGACGGGGGCACCCTCGGGCTGGCCCTCCTGCCGATGCTGGAGTCGGCGCAGTCGGTGTGGATCCTCGACGCGGTGATGGCCGACGCGCCGGCGGGATCGCTCGTCGCCCTCGAAGGCGAGTCGGTCGAGCCGGCGCTGCGCGATCGGCTGTCGCCCCACCAGATCGGGGTCGCCGATCTGCTCGACGCCCTGCACTGGCGCGACACGTGGCCGGAGCGGCTTCGGGTGCTGGGGCTGGTGCCGGAGAGCCTCGAGCTGCGCATCGGCCTGTCGCCCGGCGTGGCCGCCGGGCTGGAGCGTCTCGTCGAGGCGGCGGCGGCCGAGCTCGCCGAGGCCGGCCACGAGCTTCTGCCGGCCACGGAAGGCTCGGATGAAACGACTGCTCACGACGACAGGGGTGACGCTGCTCGCGCTCTTGGCCTGTGATGGTGGTGGTGGCGCGCCGCCGGTCGAAGCGGTTCCGCGCGAGCAGGCCCGCCGTATCTACCTCGATCGCTGCGCGATCTGCCACGGCGTCGCCGGCGACGGCCAGGGGCCCCGGCACGGCAGTCTGCACGCGACGCCGCCCGACTTCAGGCGGGCGACATGGCGGCGTGACTCGACGCTCGGCGGGGTCCGGGCTGCGATTCGGGAAGGGCGGCCCGGCACGGACATGCCGGCGTGGAAGACGCTGAGCGAGCCCGAGATCGCAGGCCTGGCCGAGTACGTGCTGGGCCTGGGGGCGGAGAGCGGCGTAGCAGATGCCATCAGAGAGCAAGGCGGTTCTGTGAGCGACTGAGCACGGCCGGGGCGATCCGCGGCAGGGAGCCTCCGATCGGAAGACGTCAGCGTCGGCCCATTCGTCGCAGCGCATCCGGCGTGAAGATGCCCTCCGGCACCCGGCCTTCTTCGCCGGCCCGCCAGTCGGAGGGCGGCTCCTCCATCTTGATCGTGTCCGCCACGTAGCGCCCCGCGACGAGGTCGTAGCTGAAGGTCACGTCGAGGTCGCAGGTCGGCACCTCGGAGATCGGCAGCACGAGGCCCTCCATGGTCCGCCAGAGGTTCCTCTCCTTGTCGTACATGTCGTGCACCACCGCGAGCCAGCTGTCCTCGTCGAGATAGAAGACGCGTCGGCTGTAGACGTGGCGCTGGCCGGCCTTCACGGTCGCCTCGACGACCCAGACCCGATGCAGCTCGTAGCGGATCAGGTCGCGCCGCGGGAACTTCGGCCCGAGCACCTCCTTGTAGGTGAGGCCCTGGCCCTGCGACGTGGCGACGGCGTTGTAGGGGACGTAGAGCTCGCGCTTGCCCTTCAGCTTCCAGTCGAAGCGGTCGAGCAGCCCGTTGAACATGCGTGACTGGTCGTTGGTCATCATGTTCTCGCTGCCCGCATACGGGTTGTCGTACGCGACGGTCGGCGCACGTAGCACCCGCCGCTGGCCCGCGTTGTAGACCCACGCGTGGCGCTGCTCGTTCAGCATCTCGTGCACGAGCACGATCTGGCCCGCGAGTCGCGCGGGCGCGGTGCGCTCGAGCACGATGCTCGCCGAGCGCCCCTTGGCCTGCTCGAGGCTCTTCCACTCGGGATTGAAGAAGCGCGTCAGGTACGTCCGCTTGTGGCGGACCGGCACGAAGCTGCCGCTCTTGGTCGGTGCGGCGGCGGCGTAGTACTCGATCTTGCCCTGTGTGAAGTACGAGTACTGGTGGTTCCAGATCGCCTCCGCTCCGCTCTGCGGGATCGGGAAGAGGAACGAGTGCCAGCCCTTCTCCAGAAAGATGTCGTCCTCGTCGAGGCTCGCCTCGGTGGCGTTCGACTTCGTGCGCTCGTAGATCCACTCGGGGTACCCGCAGCTTCGATGCGTCGGATAGACGTCCATGCGGTAGCCCTTGACGGTGCGGAGCAGGGCGAGCTGGCCCTCCGACAGCTTGTCGGCGTGCTCGTCGACGTTGCTGGCGTCGATGCTGAAGAGCGGGCGCTCGCCCTCGTACGGGTCGACCCGGGGCTGCTCCCAGGTCCAGCCCTCCGGTGGTTCGGTCAGGCCGCCGGTCCACTCGGGGATCGTGCCCTCTGCGTTCCCGGCGCGCTCGGCGCCCACGGGCGTCAGGTCCTGGCCGAGGCGCGCGGCCTCTTCGGCGCTCACCTGGGCGAGGGCGATGGGCGCGAACCCGCACACGCAGAGCAGGAGGATCGTCCGTCCCGCGAATCCAAGCATGTCGATCGTCTCCCTGGTGTGTCCTGCGTTTCGGTGAGCGCTCAGAACGCGTACGAGGCGCTGAAGCCCACGAAGTCGCGATCGTTCGAGCCATTGCGCTCGCCCGCACCGAACGAGTTCGAGTAGGTGACGAGCAGGGACCAGGTGTTCTGGAACCGCGCCTCCAAGCTCGTGCCGATCTGCAGCAGTCCCTGGACCGTGCCCACTTCGCCTGAGGGCGTGTTGCCGACGGCATCGTGCCGGAATGCGAGTGTCGGGATCAGCTCCCAGGCAGAGCCGAATACCCGGTTGTAGGTCATGTCGACGCGGATCTGGTAGTTGAAGCCCGTCGTGTCGACCCTGTCGGTCGCGCCCGCATAGTACTGCTTGCCGATCTCGAAGTTCGGGTAGTTCACCAGGGCGACCTCGACGACGACGTTCGACTCGCTCGCGCCGATGGCCTGGAGCAGCTGGCCGTAGAGGGGTGTCGCGGGGGCGGCGACGTAGATCCCGTTCAGCATGGCGACGATGCGCTTCTCGCTGCTGTAGCCATGGGCCACGCCGCCGGTGCCGACGACGGGCGGCAGGAGATCGCCCACGAGCTCCTGCAGACCCGGAAACTCTCCGTTGGCGAGATCCGCCTCCGGATTCGAGGAGACGTTGACGGGCTGGTTCCAGCGGTAGCTGATCTCGCCCCCGAAGGCCCAGTCGCCGAGCAGGGTGTTGAAGCTCATGCCCACGACGTCGATGTCCTCGGGAAACTCGATGAAGTAGCCGAGATCGCAGTTGGGATTGGGTACGTCCGATGCGGTCTGGCAGTCATCGATGACCAGAGCCGTGCCCTTGAAGCTGACGACGGGATAGCGGTAGTGGTGGCGGATGAAGTACCCGCCGAGCTCGGTGTCGATCCCTTCGATGTAATAGCGCAGCGCTGCACCGAACTGGCCCTGGTCGCTCGGTCGATCGTCGAAGAGCTTGGGGACGCCGAAGGGAAACCTCGTGAGATCCTCCGCGAGGGATGTGCTGGACGAGTCGGGGCATGGATAGCCGATCACGCCGGGCGCACGATTCTCATCCGGTGTACCCGGATCGCCGCAGCCGGTCGGATAGAAGAAGCCCTGGGCGCCCCGGCTCACCTGATCGCTGCTCGCGAAGAAGCTGCCGACCGGGTCGAGGTCGTTGCGCTTCCAGTCGAACTGGTAGTAGATCTCGGTGCTGAGCGAGCCCCAGATGTTGCTGGCGAGGCGGACCATCGGCGCGGGCATCAAGGCTTCCCTGAGCTCGCTGCCCGGCAGTCGGATCTTGGTGACGTCGAGTCCGTTGACCGCGTTGACGCCGCCCTGGGTGAAGATGCTCTCGCCCCAGTTGAGGGCGACGTTGCCCACACGCAGGTCGATGTTCCACTGGCCGACGTCCCAGAGCCCGTACACGTAGGCGTCGAGAAGCAGGAAGTGCGCGCCGTTCACGCCGCTCTCCATGATGTTGCCGCGGAAGCGGGCCTCTCTGTTCAGCGGGGTCCGCTGGGTG
>CAYYSY010000195.1:0-5406 GCA_964474355.1 uncultured Spirochaetaceae bacterium
CTCGAGCACCTCGATCATCTTCGAGAGGCTGCGCTTGAGCGCGCGCAGCTGGGGCGGGCCGAGGTCGTCCTCGAACTCGCTCTCGAGCCCGGCCAGCAGGCCCAGGCCGTGCACCATCGCGCGCCGCCCTTTCGGCGTGAACGTCACGAGTCTCGCTCTCGCGTCCACGGGATCGGGCTTGCGCGTCACGATGCCCTCGGCCTCGAGCTCGGCCACCGTCTGGCCCACCGCCTGCTTCGTGGCGCCCACACGCGCCGCGAGGTCGGTCACGCGCGTCCCGGCCCAGTCGATGTGGGGGAAGAGCCGGGCATGGGCTGGTCGCAGCTCGCCGCGGCCGGTCGCCGCCACGCGACGGCGCGCCTCGGCGTCGTAGAGCCGGGCCGCCCGCAGCAGCAGCTGCCCGAGGTTGTCCTGCTTGGCGGCCTCGACCGCCGCCTTCGAGTCGCTTCGCGCGCCGGCCACCCTGCGCCCCTCGTCGGCCGGCACGGCCGCGAACGGGTCGTGCAGGCGACATCCAGATGGTAAAGTATATTTACTATATCCGAGGAGGCCCCGGGCGTCAGCCGGGGCGGGGAGGAAGCGATGTCCGAGCCGAAGGATCGACTCCGATCACTCGAACCGGCCCTCTGGGTCGTCGATCACGACTTCAGGATGGGCCCACTGGCGCTCGGCACGCGCACGACCTTGATTCGCCTTGCCGACGGCAGCCTCTGGGTGCACTCACCGGGCCCGCTGACCGACGCGCTCGCGACCGAGGTGCGCGCGCTCGGTCCGGTCTCGTGTCTCGTGGCGCCGAACCTCATGCACCACCTCTACCTCGGCGACTGGATCGCCGCGTTCCCCGAAGCGCGCACCTACGCGGTCGCCGGGCTCGACCGGGTGCGCCCGGATCTACGCCTCGACGAGACGCTGGGCGACGCCCCGCCGCCGGCGTGGAAGGGCCAGATCGAGCAGATCCGCACCTCGGGCGTCCCGAAGCTCGACGAGGTCGACTTCCTCCACCCGCCGACCCGGACGCTCGTGCTGACCGACCTCTGCTTCAACATGCAGTCGAGCGACTCGTGGCCCACCCGGCTCTTCATGCGCCTCAGCGCAGCGTGGCAGCGGTTCACGCCCAGTCGCCTCTTCAAGTCGTTCATCAAGGACCGCGACGCCCTGCGCCAGGGCGTCGAGCAGATCCTCGAATGGGACTTCGACCGCGTGATCGTGACCCACGGCGAGGTGCTCGAGGGCGGGGGCAGAGCGGCGCTGCGCGCAGCCTATGCGTTCATCGGTGTTCGGCAGGGGTAGGTCCGCCCGGCCAGGTCCGCCGGCGTGTCCCTTTCGGCCGGATCCGTGTGCCTCCTCGCCATTTTCGGCGTTGCGCTTGCGCCCATGGCCGCCGACGAACGAAGCTATGCCCAGGGTCGGCGCGAGCCGCCGGCCGGGAGGCGCCGATGAGCACCGGATCGACCCAAGCCGCACTGTCGTCGCTCGGCGACGCACCCTACGTGAGCCTCGCCACCTGGCGCAAGAACGGCAAGGAGGTGCGCACGCCCGTCTGGGTCGCGCGCGCGGGTGATCGCCTCTACGTGTTCACCGAAGGCACGGCGGGCAAGGTGAAGCGGCTTCGCAACTCGTCGAAGTCGGCGGTTGCATCGTGTGACATGCGCGGCGGCTCGACCGGCGAGTTCGTGGCGGCGCGGACCGTCATCGTCGACGACCCCGCCCTCGTCGAGCGCGCCTACGACGCGTTTCGCAGGAAGTATGGCTGGCAGATCCGGTTGACGGATCTCATGTCGAAGCTCACCGGGCGCTACGACAAGCGCGCGATGCTGGAGATCGAGCTCGTCGCGTGAGCGCACCGACCGCGACGACGCACATCGAATCGAGGAAGGAAGCGAAATGAGCATCTTCGACCTCTCGGGTCGCAAGGCAGTGGTGACGGGCGGCAACGGCGGCATCGGTCTCGGCATCGCGAAGGGGCTGGCCGAGGCGGGCGCCGACATCGCGATCTGGGCGCGCAACCCCGAGAAGAGCGAGAAGGCGAAGGCCGAGATCGAGGCGCTCGGGCGCAAGGCGATCGCGGTCCACTGCGACGTGTCGTCCGAGGAGCAGACGGCCGAGGCGCTCGCGCAGACTCTCGACGCCTTCGGCCGCGTCGACATCGGTGTCGCGAACGCGGGCTTCGGCGCGCCGGGTGATCCGCTGCGCACGACCCTCGAGCGCTGGCGCAAGGTGACGAGCGTCGATCTCGACGGCTGCTTCCTCACGATGCGCGACATCGCGAACCACATGGTCGAGCGCGGTGGCGGCGGCAAGCTGATGGCGATCTCGTCGATCACCGAGTCGATGGGTGCGCCGAACCAGGGTCACTACGCGGCGTCGAAGGCCGGGGTGAGCGCGCTCGTGCGCTCGATGGCCGTGCGGCTGGGCAAGTACGACATCCAGGTGAACTCGATCCTGCCCGGCTGGATCCTGACCGACGCCCTCGCGCCGATCGAGAGCTACGCACCGCTCAAGGACGCGGTGCTGAAGCGCTCGCCGAATCGGCGCCTCGGCAAGCCGGAGGATCTCGCCGGCATCGCCGTGTACCTCGCGAGCGACGCCTCGAACTTCCATACAGGCGACAGCATCCGCATCGACGGCGGCTACTCGATCTACTGACGCGGCGAGTCAGCCGTCGTCGGGCCAGCTCGCCACGCCCGGCGGCAGCTCGACCCAGGGCTGCTTCTCCGCCGTCCAGTAGTGGCCCTGGGGCTCGAGCGCCCGGCGGTCGTCGAGGGTACCGGCCTTGACGGCGAGGCTGCCGTCGCCGGTCGCGTGGTGGATCCGCACGCCGCACTTCGGGCAGAACGAGCAGGTCTTGCGGCGGCCGCTGTCGCAGTCGACCTCGAACGACTCGAGCGCGCCGCTCACCAGCGTGAGCTGCTCGACGGCGATGCTCAGGCTCATCCCGAACGCGCTCCCCGATTGGCGCTGGCAGCCGTTGCAGTGACAGACGGCGAGACCCTCCGGCTCGCCGGCGATCTCGTAGCGCACGTGGCCGCACTGGCAGCCCCCTTCGAGCGTCGATGCCATGCGGTCGTCTCCTCCGGGTGTGTGGCGTTCAAGCGGCGTTCGCCGACTCGTCCTCGATGATGCGCACGATGCCGTGATCGCCGTCGAGCTCGACCAGGTCGCCGGTCGCGAAGACGTCGGTGCCGAAGCGCGTGTTCACCACCGCGGGCAGGCCGTACTCGCGCGCAACCACCGCGCCGTGCGACACGGCGCTGCCCACGTCGGTGACGAGACCGGCGATCAAGCTGAAGTAGGGCGTCCAGCCCACGTCGGTGATCGGCGCGACGAGGATCTCACCCCGCTCGAGCTGCTCGGCCTCGGCGAGCTCGCGCACGATGCGCACACGCCCGACGACCCGGCCGCGGCTGACCGGTGCACCGGTCACGCTGCGCACGTCGTCAGCGACCTCGGGCGTCTCGGGCTCGGGCACGCCGACGAAGACATCGGGAAAGCGGAGCTTCGATTGCAGCGCGTGGGCCTCCCGGCGCTCGACCGCGCGCGCGACGAGATCGGCGTCCCCCGCGATCCGCTCACCGAGCTCGGCGTGTGTCAGAAAGAAGACCGCGTCGGCGTCGGGCAGCAGACCCTCCCGCGTCATCTGCTCGCCGAGCCGCCGATACGCGACCTTGAACGCCGCGGCGACGCCGACGAGCCCCGACTTCGTTTCCTCGCGCGCTCGCACCGCCTCGCGCGCGCGGGCCGTGAGCCAGCCGAGGAAGCGCCCTGCCGGCACTTCGGGCGTGGGCGCTGTGTGGCTCGGAACCCCGCCGCCCCGGCCACGCATGCCGCCAAGCGCGACCTGGAGCGAGCGTACGAGCGGGGTCGGGTCGTGGCGCCACTCGGGCTGGCGCAGCTCGAGCTCCTTGATCGCGCGATGCCCGTGCCGCTCGAGATACGCGGTGAACGCGCGATGCGCCTCGCCCGACGCGGGGTCGCGCAGCCAGGCGAGGGCCTTGCCGACCTCGGCGTCGACGAAGCGGGTGTCGGCGTCGGGGGACGCGAGGATCGCCTGCTCGATCCGCTCTGCCCCGGCGACGATGTCCGCGCTCTCGACGCCCTCGGCGCCGGCGAGCAGTGCGGCTGCGCGGGCCTGGTGCTCGTCGCCCGGCGTCTCGCCCCCGGCGAGGACGCCGATGAGCGTCGGGGTCAGGATCCCCGAGCTCGCCGACGAGATGAGATGCCAGTGCATCGCCCACTCGTTCAGCTGGATCTTCGCGTCGACGTCGCGCCACGTCTCGGCGGCCGTCGCGCGCTCGGGAAACGAGAGGTCGCGGGCGAGCTTCGCGATCTCGCGCCGCGCGCGGCCGCGGCTGAAGAGGTACTGCGCGTAGCGCACGGCGTTCACGATGCGACGAGGCATGGAGGGCGAGGGGGGTGCTTTCAGCGCGATCTCCGTCAGCGGTCGCCCGCAGATCGAGAGCGCGAGGTCCTCGGTGCTCGACCCGAGCGCCCCGCTGCTGGTCTCGGCCATGGCCGACATGTTCAAGAAGAGGTGGCCCGAGTGCATGCCGATGAAGCGCATGTGCGGCGTCAGCTCGGCGACGAGTCCGATGTCGCGCTGCATCATCTGCATGCCGCGATCGACGCCCCAGGCCGTGAACGAGAACGAGAGCGGCGTGCACGCGCCGGGGAACATCTCGCCGACGTTGCAGCGCGTGTACACGTCGTCGCTCGCGAAGAGCGGCGTGTCGAGCTCGTGCAGGTCGGGGCCGAGCGTCGTCACTGGACGCGCCTGCAGCCAGTGCACGAGCCCTGCTTCGTCGACGGCCCACTCCATGTCGAGCGCGCCCCCGAGTGCGCGCTCGGCGTACAGGGCCTCCTCGACGAGGCGCTGGGTCGCCGCCGCACCGAGCACGGGCGCCGCGCCGGCCAGCCGCTCCTCGAGCACGACGCCGCTGCGATCACACACGACGTGATCGGGCGACGCGTGGCCGCTGACCAGCGACTCGCCGAGGCCCGCTACGGCGTCGATCACGATGTGGCCGCGCCGCTCGCTGACGGGGTCTGCGGTGAAGAGCACGCCCGCGGCGGCGGCGGGCACCATCTGCTGTACGACGACGCACATGCGGGTCGCGTCGGCGCCCGGTCCCTCGGGCTGCGCTCTCTGATACGCCGCGGCCCGGGCGCTGCGCAGCGATTGCAGGCACAGCTCGATGGCATCGGCGAGCGCTTGCTCGCCCGTGACGTCGAGCACCGTCTCGTACTGGCCGGCGAAGCTCGCGTCGGCGCCGTCCTCGCCGAGGGCCGACGAGCGCACGGCGACCGGGCCGCCGCCCAGGCTGCGCAGCGCGTCGGCGAGGTCGGCCGGCAGGGCGCCGGGCGCAGCATCGACGATCACGAAGCCCGGCGGCACGCGCAGGCCCGCGC